>JBDTOB010000005.1:0-27415 GCA_039933435.1 Acidobacteriota bacterium
ACCTGGATCGCCGGCGAGCTGCAGAGCCCGAGCGGAGTGGCGTTTGGGCCGATTCCCTTCACACAGTTCGGTGCGCGCATGCAGCTCACGACCAATGTGTTTGCGGACGGTCTTGTTTGGGGCAACGGCATAGCAGCGACCCACTACCAAGTGCAGTCCAATATCCTCGTGTGGGGCAATATCTTGGTGTGGGGCAACATCCTGGTATGGGGGAACGACAACGTCGCTTCGGACATCCTGGTCTGGGGAGATGAAGTTGTTAAATCGGACATCTTAGTGTGGGGCGACTCCGTCCGCAGCGACACCGTAATGAGTGACATTCTCGTCTGGGGTGATTAGGGCCCCTCAACGGCGGAATCTTCAGCAACGTCTGCTTTTTGTTTGGTCACGTGCACAAGGAGGACATAATGACGATTATCGCTTGGGGCTCTTAATCAGTTTAGGAGAACAACCAGATGGTGGCCGGTCGCGCCTCTGCGGTACAGATCCCGGCGGCTGAAAAGCTGTCACGGTGGGGCCGCACTTATGTAGTCGGTGTCAGCCTCCTGGGGATTGGCGCGATCGCGCAATCAGTATATGCGCTGTATTCAGACCCCATCGGCTGGAATTGGTTTGTCTTAGCGGTCCTTACTCTAATTAGTGGGTCTGCGACGGTCAGGCTTCCTTCCGTTCCTGCCACCATCTCTATCTCTGAGACTTTCGTATTCACCTCGGTTCTTCTGTTTGGCTCGGCCGCCGGGACTATCACCGTCGCCCTTGATGCACTCGTCATCTCCCTCTGGCTCGCGCGACGCGGGCACCCCTTTTACCGCATCGCCTTCAACGTCTGCGCCCTGCCTGCCTCACTTTGGCTGGGAGCCCATCTCTTCTACTGGATTTGGGATAGTGCTCCGCTGTCCCTAGCGTCTTCTCCGGTAGCCATCAGAGGCCTGATAGTGCCCCTGCTTGTCTTCACGGTCGTCTATTACTTGCTAAATAGCTGGTTCATTGCTCTCGCCATCTCACTAGAAAAGCGACTTCCGCCGCTTGCGGTTTGGCGCAACAACTTCGCGTGGCTCTCGTTGAACTACTTCGGGGGAGCGTCGGTCGCTGCTCTCCTCGTCAGCTATACCCGCAATATCGACTACGCATACCTGGCTTTTGTGTTGCCTCTTTTGGCCGTTCTTTACTTCACGTTCTCGACGTCGCTCGGTCGAGTAGAAGATGCCAATAAACATTTGCTGGAGCTGAACCGACTTTATATGTCGACCATTGAAACTCTAGCAATGGCGATAGACGCGAAGGACCAGATTACCCACGGTCACATTCGTCGTGTCCAAGGGTATGCCGTCGGACTTGCCAAGACGTTGGGCGTAACTGATCCTGCTCAAATCAGCGCTATCGAGGCCGCCTCACTTCTCCACGACATGGGCAAACTCGCGGTCCCTGAATACATTCTTAATAAGCCAGGACCACTCACACCCGCCGAGTTCGAGAAGATGAAGCTTCACGCTAGCGTCGGAGCGGACATCCTGTCCTCGATCGAATTTCCTTATCCCGTTGTTCCTATTGTTCGGCACCATCACGAAAGCTGGGATGGCTCGGGCTATCCCGATGGCATCAGTGGCAGCGACATCCCGCTGGGAGCCAGAATTCTCTCAGTTGTTGATTGCTTCGATGCATTGACGTCGGATCGGCCATACCGCCCAAAGCTTTCTGATGCCCAGGCTGTCGAGATTCTTATGCAGCGAAGAGGAACGATGTACGACCCTCTCATCGTGGACACCTTTGTCCACACCCACTCGCTGCTGGCGCCGAAATTTGTGACTGTATCCGACCACCAGCCAGTCATTTCACACGGCATCTTTTCAGTTGGTCAAACATCAACGACTCCCTTAGAAGACATTACGGCCAGCGCAGAGGAGTCCGTCGTTCTCTATAACCTTGCCAGCGCATTATCGGCGCCTTCGAACGAGTCTCACACTCTAGAAACGCTAGCCAGACATCTTAGGCGAGTGGTCCCAGTTTCGACTTTCGTTTTGTACGTCTATGATCCTCACGGGGATCAACTTCGTGTTGCTGATGCTGTAGGCGACGCGGCATCACAGTTCTTTGGGATTGCTATTCCAAGAGGACAAAGGCTTTCTGGGTGGGTAGCGGCTAATCGCCAAACTATCGTCAATTCCGACCCTGTATTGGACTTAGGCGACTCAGGCCGGCTGGCACGGCCGCGGCTTCGCAGCTGCTTGAGTACACCATTGATGACCGAAGGTGGATTGGTCGGCGTCTTGACGTTATATTCGGTCGAGCCCGCTGCATTCACCGAGGACCACCGTCGAGTCATAGAGGGAGTCGCGCTGCATAGTGCGCCTGCCTTGGTAAAGTCAGCCGAGATGGAAAGCAGGCGAGAGCAAGGCGATCCCGCTACGCCTGTTGCGTTTCTGCCGGAGCACTTGATTGAGACTCGCTTAGGATCACTGCTCTCGCAGGGGTCACACGTGCCGACCCATGTACTGTTTATTCGACTGCATGGCACTTCGCTGGGCAGCCTGCGTCACACCAGTGGGCTGCATGAGTCCTGCCGGCAGATCGTCGGGGAACTGACCGGCGAGGAATGCTCTTTGGGGTACCGCGACGAGGAGATTGTCGTGCTTCTTCCAAAGACCGATCCGATCAGCGCTGCGGCCGTTGCAACTAAGCTCGGGGGCGTCATCGCCAAGCTGGTTCTCTCGGGCTCGACGGGGAAGAAGATTGCCCCACAGCTTGAGCTTCGCATGGCGACCGCCCCCAGAGATGGAGTGCGGCTCTCGGAACTGGCACACGCCTCTCTCAGCCAAAAAGTATCGGGACCTGGCACACCTGGGGCCGAGGCTGGATCTGTTCATTAGTAAAGCGATGGATATCAGCAACGCCGTTCGTTCGGCTTTTGACGCCGGCTTATTCGGCGAGGCGAAGGCGTTACTTCGAAGTCGGGCTGATCTACCGAACGTTGCAGATCTTGGCCTCGTCGTGCAGTTGGAGCACTTCACTGGCGACATAGGCGCGGCTGATAAATTGGCAACGGAGGCGCTCAGTCGAAGCGACGTTTCGTTTGACGTCGCGACCCAGTGCGCCTTAGTACTAACGAGACAAGCTATCGACGCGGGTCGCTTTGATGTGGCTCTTCAATGGTCCAGAAGATCGACGTCTGCTGCCGAAAAGTCTAAGCGATCTTCTCTACTAGCGGTAGCTCTGTGTACTCAGCTGGAGCTGACGTGCAACTCTGAAGCTTTCGATGCTTCGTTGCCATTAGCTACCCTCGCCAGACAACACTGTCTGCGGTCAGGCGACCCGCTTACCGTGGCCGAGACTCACTCGACCTTTGGTCGGCTAGAGGCGCGAATGGGACATTTCGATAGTGCCCGCCGGCATTTCGAAATGAGTCGGGTGGTCCTTCGAACCGCGCCGAATGCATGGCTCAATGCCTCGGTCTTTCTGGGCGAGTCCTCGGTGTTCACCCTGCTGGGCGATGCACCTTTGGCTCTTGCTCTCGCCTCTCAGGCTGCGGAGGAGGCAGCCAAGAGTTCCTGGTCCAAAGGAATTGTGGCTGCGGCGGCTAATAGTGCTTTTCTCTGCGTGCAGATGGGACAACTCGAACAGGCAAGGACTCATTTGCGAAAGGCCGAGTCGCAAAATTTTCGGTCTGCAAGTTATGAAGTTGCACTTCTGGACACTAGGGCGCAGTTGCTCTTGAGCGTGGGCGATTATTCCGGAGCCGAGAGGCTCTTGCGGAGCCATCGTCAAGATGTCGGGGTTCAAGCCTGGTACCAGTTGTCTGCGGATGCCACTCTAATTAGAGCCCTACTGGCCCAGCGAAGGTATCAGGACGCGTTGGCTCTGGCTGAATCGGCCCTTCAGCTCGCCACGCAGTTCGGGGCGGAGCCTTTCATTCCGCGGCTGCGAATCGACCGAGCAAACGCGTTGGTTGGGTTAGACCGTGTGTTGAGAGCAGACGATCTAGGGGCGGACGTAGACCGGTCCCGTTGGCCTCCCGCGCTGACTGGCGGGATGTTGCTTGCCCTCGGAAGTGCCCTCTTGGCTACGGGCGCTGCTTTTCCGGCAGCACAGCACCTCCAGCGCGGAGTAAGACTTCTTCGTGGTGACCACTCACTCGGGGAGAGAGAAACGCTGCTTGTCCAAGCCACGCATCCCGAGGCGTTCTCCGCTCAGCCTGAGCCCGATCTCGACTCCGCTGTGGCGCTGCTCGAGCTTGGGGGGCATCCCCACATCCTCGCGCACGAGGCGGTCGCCGTCATTCGCGCCGCCGGCTGCGCCCGCGCCGTCGCCATCATCGCCGGCACCGCCGGCACCGCCCGGGTCATCGACAGCCATGGCTGGGACCCTGACGCGGCCGCCGCACTCGCGCGCCAGGACGCCGGCGGCGAACGCATCCCCCTCGGGCTCCATCGCGACGAGCCCTGGCAGCTGCTCGTCGACCCGCACCCGGAGCTGGAACACCGCTGCACCCTGATCGCCATCCGCAAGCTGCTCGCCACCGCCCTGACCCTGGATCGCTACCGGCGCGAAGAAAAACAGCGCGGCGCGCTCTGGCCGGCCGAAGCCTTCGAAGGCGATCCCGACAGCATCTGGGCCGCCGCCGAAATGTCGGAACTGCTCGCCGTCGCCCGCCGCATCGCGCCCACCCCGCTCCCCGTGCTGCTCACCGGGGAAACCGGGACCGGCAAGGAAGTGCTCGCCCGCGCCATCCACCGCGCCTCGGACCGCGCCGATCGCCCCTTCGTCCCGTTCAACTGCACCGCCGTGCCGCGCGACATGCTCGAGAGCCAGCTGTTCGGCTATCGCAAGGGCGCGTTCACCGGCGCCGAGACGTCGTTCCAGGGAGTGATCCGCTCGGCCGCCGGCGGCACGCTCTTCCTCGACGAGATCGGCGAAATCGGGCTCGACGTGCAGCCCAAGCTGCTGCGCTTTCTCGAAGCCTCCGAGATCCACCCGCTCGGCGAACCGCACCCCCTCAAAGTCGACGTCCGGGTCGTCGCCGCCACCAACGCCCGGCTCGAGCAGCTGGTCGCCGACGGGCGGCTGCGCGAGGATCTCTTCTACCGCCTCAACGTGATCCGCCTGCGGCTGCCGCCGCTGCGGGAGCGGCGCGAGGAAATTCCGCCGCTGGTCGAACACTACCTGCGGAAATACGGGGACGAACTGAAGAAGGGACGGCCGACGCTCAGCGACGAAACGCTCGAGTACCTGCTGCTCTACGCCTGGCCCGGCAACCTCCGCCAGCTCGCCAACGAAGTGCGGCGCATGGTCGCCCTGGCAGGCGGCGCCGATGCCGCGCTGACGCCGGCGATGCTCTCCCCCGAAATCCAGGCCTCGCGCCGGACCATGCCCGCGCCCAAGGGGTCCGAGGGCGATCCGGGCCTGCACATCGGCCTCCATCAGCCGCTGCCGGCGGCCGTGGAGATGCTGGAACAGGCGATGGTCCGCCGCGCCCTGGATCGCAGCCACGGACGGGTCGAGGATGCCGCGAAGCTGCTGGGGATCTCGCGGAAGGGTCTCTTCCTGAAACGCCGGCGCTGGGGCTTCGGCCAGCCGTCCTGACTCAGCGCTCGCCGAGCGCGCGCTTCGCCTGACGGTTGTGCCGCATGATGTGCGCCGTCGCCCACTCGCCAATCTGAAAGACGCTGATCGCCCCGACGATGGGGTGGACGACGCCCATGCGATCGCCGCGCTCGGCGGTCAGCGATTCCAGCGCCGTCACCATCCGCTCGCCCGAGGCCTCGAGCGCCGCCACCGCCTCCGCAGAACGCACCGCGCCCGGCGGCAGCACCGCCGCCGGCGCCTCCAGCCGATCGGGAATCGCCGCGGCCACGTCCGTCCAGGTCCGCTCCCGAAACCCCTCCGCGAGCGGCTGCGCCGCCGGAATGTCCCCGGAGATCATGCCCGCGAACCTCGTCGTCACCGCCGCCACGTGCCAGCCGATCTGCGCCGCGGACCAGGCCCCCTCGACCGTCTGCTCCGCCGCCGCCGGCTCGGCGCCGCGCAGCCGCGCGATCAGCCGCTGGTTCGCCTCGGTAAAGGCGCGCTGGACGTCCGCGGCGCGCGACGCCGGCGTGGTCTGACTGGACATCGGTATCCTCTCACTTCTCATCAGATGAACTGGCGGCCCGCGGTTCAGCTGCGCCGGCCGCTGAAGAACGATGGCACCGGCAGATCGCGCATGGTGTGCAGGCCCGGAGCCGCCTCGAGGATCTTCGGCAGCGAATTCACGACAATCGCCGCGGTGGCGATGTCGCCGTGAATCCCGCCGTCGATCTTCATGCGCAACGCCGGCGATCCGGTAATCTCGACCGCGTCGAACGACTCCGGCGCCCCCAGATACGCTTCCATGTGCATCGTGATCACCGGCACGCCGTCCCGGTAGCCCACCCCGTCCTGCACCAGACCGCAGGCGAAGCCCGGATCCACCGCCAGGAACTCGCTCGCCACCGTCTCGACCGCCATCTTCGGCTCGATGGTGTCCGTGATCCGATCGAGCTTCCAGCCGAGCGCGTCGGCAATCATCGAGATCGATTCCGCCAGCCCGACATGACGGACGCTGCCATCGTCCACCTTCCGCTGGAACTGTTCGCGCGTCAGCCCGACGCCGATCTTCTGCTGGAACGGCAGCCGGCGGATCCGGGCGTCCTGGACCCGATCGACCCGGATCGCCTCGACCCGCTCGCAGACCCCGGTCAGGGTAATCGGCAGCGCATCCATCGCAAAGCCGGGATTGACGCCCGTCCCGAGCACCGCCACGCGCGCCTTTCTGGCCAGGGCGTGAATCACCCTGGCATACTTCAGGTTGCCGCGCGTCGGATAGGCCAGCTCCTCGGTCGTGGAAACGATCGGGACCCGAAGCTTGAGGATCTCCTCGATCTGCGGCAGGACCTGCCGGAGCCCCGAGCTGGTACAGAGCACGACCACGTCCGGGGCGGCTGCCTTGATGGCCTTACGGACATCGCCCGACACCTTGACCCGCAGCGAACGCCCGACCCCGGCCACTTCCCCCAGATCGCGCCCGACCTTGGCCGGATCGATGTCCGCCGCGCCGACGATGCGGAACCCCTTGCGGGCGGCAATCTGGCGGACGACGCCCGCCCCAATCGGCCCGAGCCCCACGTGCATGACCCTGATCGGGCCGTTCTTCACTGCCATCTGCTCACTCCTCGCGCTATGATTCCGCGCTGAATTATACCCGCGCGGCCCGGCTCCCCCCCGGAAGCGCCAGGAGTTCTGGTGTAGGATTGGCCCGTGCTCGCGCGCTGCGCTGTGGTGGTGGCCCTGTTGATCCTCGGCGGCACGGCGCTTCCGGGGCAGCCCACCGCGCGCGGATCGGCGCCCCAGCCCCCCGCCGCGGCCCCCGCCGCCGCCTCCCCGCCGCTGTCCCCGCGCAACGCCAGCTACGCCATCTCCGCCAGGCTCGATCCCGGCAGCCGCAGCCTTACCGGCGACGAGCTGCTGACCTGGCGAAACACGTCACGGCGGCCGGCCGAGACGCTGCAATTTCACCTCTACTACAACGCCTGGCGCAACACCCGGTCGACCTGGATGCGGGAACGAGTCCGCGTGAATCCGGCGCTGGCAACGCGGCCGGAAGGGGATTGGAGCTGGATCGACCTCACCAGCCTCCGCATCATTCCCAGGGGCGGCACGCCAGCCGACCTGCTCGCACGCGCCAGGTTCATCGCACCAGACGACGGCAACGCCGACGACCGCACTGTGCTTGAAGTCCCGCTCGACCGGCCGGTGTCGCCGGGGGAGACGATCAACGTCCAGATCGGCTGGTCCTCCCGCGTCCCCCGGACCTTCGCCCGCACCGGCGTCGTCGGCGACTTCTACTTCCTGGCGCAATGGTTTCCGAAGATCGGCGTCCTCGAGGACGACGGCTGGAACACGCACCAGTTCCACTCGGCGACCGAGTTCTTCGCCGACTTCGGCAGCTACGACGTCCGGTTGACGGTGCCGAAAGGCTGGACCGTCGGCGCGACCGGCCTCGAGCGGGAGCGCCGCGACGAGGCCGACGGCACCACCACCCATCGCTACGCGCAGGACGACGTCCACGATTTCGCCTGGACGGCCAGCCCGCGGCTGCTCGAGCGGACCGCGATCCTGGAACAGCCCGGCCGCGCCGCGATCTCGCTGCGGTTGCTGCTGCAGCCCGAGCACGCCGGCCAGGCGGATCGGCACATCGAGGCGGCGCGCGCGACGCTGACGCGCTACGGCAACTGGTTCGGCCCCTACCCGTACAGCCATCTCACCATCGTCGATCCCGCGTGGCAGAGCGGCGCCGGAGGGATGGAGTACCCGACGCTCGTCACCGCCGGGTCGCGGTGGCTGGCGCCCCGCGACTCGACCACGCCCGAGAGCGTCGTCGTCCACGAGACCGGGCATCAGTTTTTATACGGCGTGGTGGCCTCGAACGAGTTCGAGGACGGCTGGATGGATGAGGGCATCAATACCTACGCGCAGGGGCGGGTGATTGACGAGGCGTACCAGCCGAATTACTACACCAAGCGGTATTTCGGCGGCTTCGTCCCCTGGGTCTTCCGCGACTTCCCGCTGCAGCGCGTCGGCAACCGGATGGCGGGGTACCGCGCCGCGGCGCGGAGCGACGTGCCTTCGACCCCGACCTGGCGGTACTCGCCGCTGACGGCGGCGGCGATCACCTACAACAAGACCGCCCTGTGGATGCAGACGCTGGAGCGGCTGATCGGGTGGCCGGCGATGCAGCGGGTGATGTCGACCTATTATTCGCGCTGGGCGTTCCGCCATCCGAAGCCGGACGATTTCTTCGCGATCGTCAACGAGGTCAGCGGCCAGGACCTGACCTGGTTCTTCGATCAGGTCTACCGCGGATCCGGGGTCTTCGACTACGCCGTGCAGTCGATCCGCAGCGAGCGCGAGCACGTCCGCGGCTACGTCGGCGAGGGGGGCTCGCGTACTTTTGCGTCGGGCCAGAACGGCGACGGCTATGTCTCGACCGTGATCGTGGCGCGGCGGGGCGAGGGGATCTTTCCGGTCGACGTGCGACTGGTGCTCGAGGGGGGCGAGGAGGTCCGCTGGCACTGGGACGGCCGCGATCGCTGGAAGCAGTTTCAGGTCGTCAAGCCGGTGCGCGCGGTCTCGGCTGACGTCGACCCCGACCGGGTCCTGGTGCTCGACATCAACACCACCAACAACTCGGCATCGCTCGCCCCGCGAGCGGAAGCGGCGGCGCGGAAGTGGTCGCTGGCGTGGATGATCTGGCTGCAGGACCACCTGATGACCTACGGGTTCTTCGTCTGATGCGCGCCACCGAGGCCTTTCGCGACGGCGGGCGGCGGGTGAACGGTGCGCCGGTGCTCCTGGCCGGTCTCTTTGCGCTCACCCTGGCGGTTGGGCTGCCGCTCTCCTGGCTGATCCGCGACATGCTTGCGACCCATCTCGGGTCCAGCCTGGCGGCGGCGCCGGCGGCCTCGGGAATCAACTACGAATGGTGGCAGGAGTTCGTGGCGCAGGCGTCGGGCCTGGGACGGACGTTCGCGCCGTCGATGTCCGGGTTCGGGGCGGTGCTCGACAACCTCCAGGGCGTGGCGGACGACCTGCCGCTGGTCTCGGCGCTCGCGGTGGTGACCGCGGTCTGGCTGATCGTGTGGTCGTTCCTGAGCGGGGGCATCCTCGACCGGCTGGCCCGGGGTCGCAAGACCCGCTCGCACGGCTTCTTCGCCGCCTGCGGCGGGCACTTCTGGCGGCTGCTGCGGCTGGGCCTCATCGCCTGGGCGGCCTACGCCTTCCTGTTCGGCTACGTCCATGGCTGGGTGTTCACGAGCGCGCTCGGCCGGCTGACGCGGGACGTCACCGTCGAGCGGTCGGCGTTCCTGCTGCGCGGCCTCGGCTACCTGGTCTTCGGCGCCCTGGTCGTGGCCTGCAACATCGCCTTCGACTACGCCCGGATCCGCCTGGTCGTGGAGGATCGCCGCAGCGCCGTGGGGGCGCTGCTCGCCGGGCTGCGCTTCCTGCGGCGCCACCGGCTGGTGGTCCTTGGTCTTTACGCGCTCAATGCCGTAGCATTCCTGCTGCTGGTCGCCCTCTACGGCGTCGCCGCGCCCGGCGCCCCGCGGCAGCGCTGGTCCCTGGTCCTGGTGCTGGCGATCGGAGAGCTCTACATCCTGGGGAGGTTGTATCTGAAGCTGTTGTTCTACGCATCGGAAACGGCGCTGTTCCAGGGGGAGCTGGCGCATGCCGCCTATACGGCCGCTCCGGCGGTGCTGTGGCCGGACTCGCCGGCGGCCGAGAGCATCGCCAACGCCGAGCCGCAGCCATGGTCCTGACCCCGCACGCCTGACCCATGGCCCCCAGGGTATTCAAGAACGCACGCATCCTCATCGTCGACGACGAGGAACCGAACGTCGAGATGCTGCGCCGGCTGCTGGAGCGCGCCGGCTTCAGCCGGATCGAGACCACCAACGACGGTCGGGAGGTTCCCGACCTCTACGTCAAGTTCCGCCCCGATCTCATCCTGCTCGATCTGCACATGCCCCACTGCGACGGGCTGGCGGTGATGGACGAGCTCAACCAGATTGCCGAAGCCACCTACCTGCCAATCCTGATGCTGACGGGGGACGAATCCCAGGAGGCCCGGCGCGAGGCGCTGTCCCGGGGCGCCAAGGACTTTCTCAACAAGCCGTTTCACAGCGACGAAGTGTTGCTGCGAATCGGCACCCTGCTCGAGACGCGCTTCCTCTACCTGCAGATTCAGAGTCAGAACCAGATCCTGGAAGCGAAGGTCCGCGACCGGACGCGCGAGCTCGAATCGGCGCAGATCGAAATCATCGAGCGCCTCGCCAGGGCGGCGGAGTTCCGCGACGACAACACCGGCCAGCACACCGAACGTGTGGGCCAGATGGCGGCGCTGGTCGCCCGGCAGATCGGCCTCCCCGACGCGCAGGTCTCGCTGATCCGGCGGGCGGCGCCGCTGCACGACGTCGGCAAGATCGGGATCCCGGACTCGATCCTCCTGAAGCTCGGCAAGCTCTCGCCCGAAGAGTTCGCCATCGTCAAGACGCACACGACCATCGGCGCGAAGATCCTCTCGGGCAGCCGCTTCACGATTCTGCAGCTGGCCGAGGAGATTGCCTTCAACCATCACGAACGGTGGGACGGCGAAGGCTATGCCGGCGTCGCCGGGCCCGCCATTCCGCTGGCGGGGCGAATCGTGGCGGTGGTGGACGTGTTCGACGCGCTCACCCAGAAGCGCCCCTACAAGTCGGCGTGGCCGGTGGCGGAGGCTATCGCCGAGATGGAGCGGCAGCGCGGCAGGCAGTTCGACCCGGCGCTGATCGACGCCTTCCTGCACGTCATCGAGGCGCGCGAGTCGCAGATGCCGCTCATTTGATCGGCATGTTGCTATGAGTCTGCAAGCGGACCAGATCACCGCGTGGCTGCGGCGGCGCCTTACGGCCAGCGGCGCCCGGGGCTTCGTCGTCGGGATGAGCGGCGGCCTCGACTCGTCCGTGGTGGCGCGGCTCTGCCAGATCGCGGCGCCGGAGCAGGTCGTCGGCCTGGTCATGCCCTGCGACAGTGCCGAGGCTGACGCCGTCGACGCGCTGATGGTGGCGCGCACCTTCGGGATACCGGCGACGATCGTCGACCTGGCGCCGGCCTACCAGCGGCTGGTGGCGGACGTCAGCGCCGGGCTCAATGCCCCGGCGGTGGCCGCGGCGGCAGAAGGCGCCACCCCGGCGCTGACGCGGATGGCCCTCGCCAACCTCAAGGCGCGGCTGCGCATGTCGACGCTGTACTTCGCCGCCAACGCGCTCGAGCACCTGGTCGCGGGCACCAGCAACCGCAGCGAGCTGCTGGCCGGCTATTTCACGAAGCACGGGGACGGGGCCAGCGATCTGCTGCCGGTCGGCGGCCTGCTGAAGGGGGAAGTCCGGGCGCTGGCGCGCGCGCTCGAGGTGCCCGAGGCGATCATCGACAAGCCCCCGGGGGCCGGCTTCTGGCCTGGGCAGACCGACGAAGGAGAGATGGGGCTGACCTACGCCGATCTCGATCGCTACATCACCGAGGGGCCCGAGACCGTCTCGCCGGCGCTGGCGATGCGCATCGAGCGGCTGATGCGCGCCACCGGGCACAAGCGGGCGCTGCCGCCCGTGCCCGGCGAAGACGACGAGTAGGCTACCGCGTCGGCTTCGACGTCAGGGTCCGGCGGACGGCGTCGACGATGTGCCGGGCCGAGATGCCGTAGCGATCGATCAGTTCGTCGGGCTGGCCGCTGCGCGGAATCTCGCGCACCGCGAGACGACGCACCGCAAAGCCCCCTTCCGCCACCGCTTCGCTGACGGCGTCGCCGATGCCGCCGCTGGCGTAGTGGTCCTCGACGGTGATCACCGCCCCGCCGGTCGCCTGGGCGGCTTCGAGCAGCGTCGCCGCATCGACCGGCTGAACTGAATAGAGGTCGATGACGCGGATGTTGATGCCTTCGGTCTTCAGCTGGTCGTGCGCTTTGAGCGCTTCGAAGACCGTCACGCCGGCGCCGATGACCACGGCGGCGTCCTTGTCGCTGCGGCGCAGCACCTTGGAGCCGCCGATCGGGAAGGTCTCGTCCGGCCCGTAGATCACCGGGGTCTTGGGCCGCGAGGTGCGCATGTAGGCCATGCCCTGGTGCTTGGTCATCTCGACCACCAGGCGCTCGGTGCTCATGGCATCGCAGGGATAGAGCACCACGCAGTCGGGGACGCAGCGCATCATCGCCAGGTCTTCGAGCGCCATTTGTGACGGGCCGTCTTCGCCAATCGAGACGCCGCAGTGCGACCCGGAGAACTTGACGTTGGAGAACGAGACGCCGCCCATGCGGACGAAGTCGCTGGCGCGCGCCAGGAAGCAGGCGAACGTCGAGGGGAACGGGATGGCGCCGCGCGCCGCGAGCCCCATCGCCGCCCCGACCATCACCTGCTCGGCGATGAAGTTCTCGTAGAAGCGATCGGCGGCGACCTTCTCGAACTTGTCGCTGAAGGTCGAGTTCTTGACGTCGGCGTCGAGGGCGACCACCCGGGTGTCGACCTTGCCGACCGCGGCCAGGCCGGCGCCCCAGGCCTCGCGCGTGGCGATGGTTTCGCCGAGCTTGTGAGCCGGGGCCGGCATCGCCGAATAATCGGGCCGCGGCGCCGGGCGGCCCTTGGAGCGCGGCCCCGGGATGGCCGGTTTCGGCTGCTCCCCCTGCATCTGCTGCTGCAGCTCGGCGATCGCCTGGTCGGCTTCCGCGCCCTTCTTGAGCGCCTTGCCGTGCCAGCCGGGCTTGCCTTCGATGTCCGCCAGCCCCTTGCCTTTGAGCGTCCGCGCCAGCAGCATGGTCGGCCGGCCTTTGGTGGCCCGGGCCTCGGCAAACGCCTGCTGCAGCGCCGCGACGTCGTGGCCGTCGACCACAATCGCGTGCCACCCGAAGGCGTCCCAGCGCTTCGCGATCTCGTCCATCTGGTGCCCGAACTGCGTCGCCTGGCTCTGCCCGAGGCCGTTGACGTCGATGATGCCGCAGAGGTTGTCGAGCTTGAAGTGGAGCGCGACATTCGCCGCCTCCCACACCGAGCCCTCGGCCATCTCGCCGTCGCCGCAGAGGACGTAGGTGCGGTACTCGGAGCCGATGCGCCGCGCGTTCAGCGCCGTGCCGATAGCCGCGCAGATGCCCTGGCCGAGCGACCCGGTGGCGACGTCGACGAACGACAGCCGCGGCGTCGGATGCCCCTCGAGATCGGACCCGATGGTCCGCAGCTTCAGCAGCTCTTCGCGCGGAAACAGCCCGACCTCGGCCCACGCCGAATACAGGATCGGCGCGGCGTGCCCCTTCGAGAGCACGAAGCGGTCGTTGTCCGGATTCTGCGGATCCTTGGGGTCGAAATGCATCTCGTCGAAGAACAGCGTCGCGACGATCTCGGCCGCCGAGAGGCAGGTGGTTGGATGGCCGGTGCCCGCCTCGCTGGTGGAGCGCACCGAGTCGATGCGAAGCTGGGTGGCGACGTTCTTGATAGCGGCAACAGCTGTGGTCATGGTCTCGTCCGGGCAGTCATCGAGCTTCGAATCCGGCAGTGTATCACCGGAGCCCCGCGGCACGCACCGCCAGCAGGTAGCCGGCGGCAAGCGGGCCCTGGGCCGCCGCCAGCGGCGCCATCGCAGCCAGGGTGCGGTCCGCCAGCGCCGTGAATTCATTGTCGCCGGAGGCCGCGGCGAGGCGACGGAGAGTGTGCGACATCTCGCAGTTGTGCATGAAGGGCTTGAGCCGCTGCCGCAGCAGGCCGACGTCCCCTGCGTGCTCACCCGGCTCACGGGGCTCACCGGCGCGGTCGAAGAAGCCCCCTCCGGCTTCGTCCCACATCGTCCGGACGGCGTAGTGGGCGAGCTCCTCGGCCATCATCTCGTAGACCACGTTCGACGTGGTCTCGAAGGCGTCGAGGTTCGCGGCGATCATTGCCGCCTGGTCGCCGAACAGGCCGCGGACGCGCCCGGCGCCGGCCGCATGGGCCACGCCCTGCCCGGGCTTGTAGCAGGCCAGCAGGACCCGCTCGAGCGACTTGAGCGCGAAGTCGCGGAGCCCGTCGTCGCCGAACACGGCGGCGGCATGGAGCGCCGCGGAGGCCATCTGGGCGTTGCCGTCGGCGTACAGTACCCGCCGGACCGCCGGCGGGGTCAGCGCCGCGCGCGCGGCGGCGTCCGCGGCGTAGTAAGGGTCGGCGGCGCACTGCGATCCGGCCCAGCCACCATCCACGGGATCGGCCAGCCACGTCTGGATGTAACGCAGCGCGTCGGCGGCGCGCTCGGTGAAGCGGGTGAGGCCGTAGGCGGCGCCGGCGTCGAGATACAGCCGCACCAGCGCGGCGTTGGTCTCGAGCAGCTTCTCGGTGTGCGGCTCGTCCCAGCGCCGGTCCGCGGCGTAGCGGAAGAAGCCGCCGTCGACGCCGTCGTAGAGGCCGCCCCAGCCCATGGCGTCGAGGCTGGCTTCGACCATTTCGCGGTAGGACGGCGCCGCGTCGGTCGACAGGTCGAGCGCGAGCCGGAGCGGCGCCATCAGCGGGAATTTCGGCTCGACGCCAAAGCCGCCATGGTCCCGGTCGAACGTGGCGAACGCCAGGTCGTGCAGCTCGACGTCGGACGCTGCCGGTCCGGGGGCCGGGGGCTGGGTCTCGGCGATGTCCGCAACCCGGCGTTCGCCGCTGGCGGCGTAGGCCTCGCAGACCTGATCGATCACCGTACGCATGCGCTCGGAGGCCACGAAGGTGCCGCCGCCGAGGATCTCCCCCTCCGGCGTCAGGAAGGCGGTCGTGGGCCAGCCGCCGAGGGTGTAGCGCTCGCTGAGGTCGGGCCGGTCGTCGACATCGACGCGGATGGGAATGAAGCGGCGGTTGATCGCCGTGGCCACCAGCGGATCCGCGTAGGTGGTGTCGTCCATCCGCCGGCAGGATCCGCACCAGCTGGCGGCCAGGCTGAGGAGAATCGGCTTCCCTTCCTCGCGCGCGCGGCCGAAGGCGGCGGCGCCCCACGGGAGCCAGTCCACGGCGCTGGAGAGGACGTTGAAACCGGGCATGGTGAACCCCGCGATTATAATGAGAGCTGATGTTCGTGCTGCGGTACGCCGGCCTCGTCGCGCTGACCATCTGGGTCGGCGGCCTGATCGCGCTCGGCGGCGTCGCCGCGCCGGCGATTTTCGACGTCCTCGGCGGCAGTCATGTCGCCGGCGATCGGATGCTCGCCGGGGCCATCTTCGGCGAAACCCTGCGCCGCTTCCATCTCCTCGGCTACGGTTGTGCCGGGATCCTGATCGCCAGCCTGATGGCGCGAGGCGTGCTCGGCCCGCGGCCGCTCCGCTTCGCCGGCCGCTTCGCCGTGGCCTGCGCGATGGGGCTGGCGATGCTGGCGTCGGGGCTGATCGTGTCGCCGCGCATCGCGCGGCTGCAGGCGGCCATTGGCGCCGCCCCCTCCAGCCTGCCGCCCGGCGATCTCCGGCGCGTGACCTTCGGGCGGCTGCACGCCGCCTCGACAGGGCTGCTGTTCGTGCCCGTGTTCGGGGGGCTGCTCCTCCTCTATCGCGAAATGAAGGACTGACGTGCATGCTGTGACCGCCCGCATCCACGCGGGCATCGAGGCCGGCGCCGGAGCCGGGGCCCTGCTCGAACAGGTGGTGGCGGCGCTGAAGGAGGCCCGGCCCGACTACAGCTGGGTCGGCATCTACCTGCTCGACGGCGACGAGCTGGTGCTCGGTCCGTATCGCGGCACGCCCTCGCCGCACACCCGCATTCCGCTCGGTAGCGGCATCTGTGGCGCCGCGGCGACGGCCAAAGCGACCATCATCGTGGACGACGTCCATGCCGATCCGCGATACCTGGCGTGCAGCATCGAGACCCGATCGGAGATCGTCGTGCCGATCATGCACGGCGAGCGCGTCCTCGGCGAGATCGACATCGACAGCGATCGTCCCGCGGCCTTCGGCCCCGGCGATCGCGAGCTGCTGGAGTCGGTGGCGGCGCTGATCGCCCCTCGTCTCGCCGGCGCAAGCCCCGTCAACGGCTGACACCACCATGTCCCATGTGATTACCCTCATCCCGGGCGACGGCATCGGGCCTGAAGTCGCCGCCGCGGTGGTCCGGATCCTCAAAGCGGCGGCGCTGGACGTCGACTGGGATCGCCACGACGCCGGGGTGACGGCGTTCAAGCGCTACAACCAGTCGCTGCCGGTGTCGCTGCTCGATTCCATCCGCCGCAACAAGGTGGCGCTCAAGGGGCCGGTGACGACGCCGATCGCGGAAGGGTTCACCAGCGTCAACGTCGGGCTGCGGAAGGCGCTGGACCTCTACGCCAACCTCAGGCCGGTGCGGAACCTGCCCGGCGTCGTCAGCCGCTTCTCGGACGTCGACATCATCATCGTCCGCGAGAACACCGAGGATCTCTACGCCGGGCTGGAGCACGAGATCATTCCGGGCGTGGTCGAGAGCCTGAAGATCATCACCGAGAAGGCCTCGACGCGGATCGCGCGGTTCGCGTTCGAGTTCGCGCGCCGCTGCGGGCGGCGGACGGTGACGGCGATCCACAAGGCCAACATCATGAAGCTCAGCGACGGGCTCTTTCTCGAGAGCACGAGAAACGTGTCGCGGGAGTTCATCGACATCGCCTACGACGAGCGGATCGTGGACGCGGCCTGCATGCAGCTGGTGATGCGGCCGGAGACGTTCGACGTGCTGGTGCTGCCCAACCTGTATGGCGACATCGTCTCGGATCTGTGCGCCGGCCTGGTGGGCGGACTCGGCGTCGTGCCGGGCGCCAACCTCGGCGTCGACACGGCGGTGTTCGAGGCGGTGCACGGCAGCGCCCCGGATATCGCCGACAAGAACCTCGCCAACCCGACGGCGCTGCTGCTCTCGGGGCTGATGATGCTGGACCATATCGGCGAGCGCGAGCGCGCCGGACGGATCCGCGCCGCGCTGACGCGGGTGCTGGAGGCGGGGGCGGTGCGGACGCTCGATCTCGGCGGCAGCGCCTCGACGACCGAGTTCACCGACGCGGTGTGCCGGGAGGTCGAGCGCTGAGCGCCGGATGCCGCCGGCGCGCGTTCGCCGCCGACTCTGATATAGTCCGGCCGTGATGCTCGACGACATCACCCAGGCCGTCCTCGCACGCGAGGAGGTGGCGCGCTACCTGCGCGGCGGGCCCGGGCAGACGGAGCTCGAAGCGAGGGAGCGGATCCACGCCTACCTCGACGAGCTGCGGACCACCCAGCGGTATCCCATCTACCGTGCGCTGAAGCACCCGCTCTACCCCATCCTGCGGAAGATCGAACGCATCTACGAGCACGTCGATATCGCCCAGCAGGCGACCGCCGCGGGGCGGGTCATCTATATCTCCAACCACAAGAGCCACCTGGACTACCTGGTCGAGCCGCTGGCGCTCGACGACAACGACATCCGGCCGCCGGTGATTGCCGCGGGCATCAACCTCTTCGGCGGCCCGCTCGGCCTGATCCACAGGCACGTGACCGGCGCCATCCCGATCCGGCGCAATACCAAGGATCCGGCCTATCTGGTCACGCTCAAGGCCTACGTTGCCGAGCTGCTGCAGCGCCACGACCTGCTCTTCTACTTCGAAGGGGGGCGCAGCTATTCGGGGGAGATCAAGACGCCCAAGACCGGGCTGCTGCACGCCACCATGCAGGCGGACGCCGGCGCGGTGATCGTGCCGATGGCGGTCGCCTACGATGTCGTGCTCGAGGACCACATCCTGGCGCACCAGGCGGGGAAGGGACGCGGCCGCCCGTTTGCGCGTGAAGTCGCCGAGATGGTGCGCTATGCCGTCGGCTACCAGTCACGCGCTTTCGTCACCTTCGGCGAGCCGATCTCCCTGGAGGGCTTCGACCCGGAGACGCGCCGCGACGTCATGGCGCTGGCGCACCTGACCCGCGACGCGGTGGGGCGGCTCTACAAGGTGCTGCCGACCGCGGTGCTGGCGGCGGCGCTGAAGCCGTCGATCACCAAGCGCGAGCTCGAGGCCCGGGCCGAGGCGATCATCGACACCGCGCGCAGCGCCGGCGCGAACATGGGGGTCACCTCAGGGCGCCAGGCCATCGAGGAAGGGGCCGAGCCGCTGGCCGCGCGCAACATCATCCACGTCGAGCGCGGCGGCCGCTTCCGGGTCCGCGAGCGCACCGTGCTGCGCTACTACGCGCGCACGCTGCAGCACCTGCTGGCCGGGTCGCGGCGCCAGACCCGAACCCACTGATGATCGCGCAGGTCTCGAAGGCCTTCTTCCAGGGACTCGCCGCCAGCCACGGACTCAAGTACCTCGCCTCCCGCTACGGCATGCGGCGGCCCGACAGCTTCGCCCGCCGCTTCATCGCCGGTGAATCGGTGGCCGAGGCCATCGCCGCGGCGCGGCGGCTCGAAGCCGCCGGCTTCACGCTCACCCTGGACATGCTTGGCGAGAGCGTGGCCACCACCGCGGAGGCCGACGCCGCGACCCGCGCCTACCTCGCGCTGATGGACCAGATGGTCGAGGCCGGTATCGGCCGGAACATCTCGCTGAAACTCACCCAGCTCGGGCTGCCGGTCGATCGCGCAACCTGCGTCGACAACCTCCGGCGGATTCTCGATCAGTCCGCCGAGAAGGACTTCTTCGTGCGGATCGACATGGAGCAGTCCGCCGTCACCCAGGTCACCGTCGAGATCTTCGAGACCATGTGGCAGCAGGGCTACCGGAACGCCGGGATCGTCCTGCAGTCCTACCTGCCGCGCAGCGCCGCCGACGCCAGCCGGATGGTGGAGCTCGGGGCGCGGGTCCGCCTGGTCAAAGGGGCGTACAACGAGCCGAAAGACGTCGCCTACCAGAAAAAAGCCGACGTCGACGCCGCCTTCGTGAACATCATGCAGCGGCTGCTGGCCGGGGGGGCGTATCCGGCGATTGCCACCCACGACCCGGCGATGATTGCGGCCACGAAGGCGTTCGCCGCGGAGCGGTCGATCCCCCCTGACCGCTACGAGTTCCAGATGCTCTACGGCGTCCGCCGGGATCTCCAGGCCGGGCTGCGGGACGACGGCTACCGGGTGCGTGTCTATGTCCCATTCGGGCGCGAATGGTTCCCCTACTTCATGCGCCGGCTCGGGGAACGCCCCGCCAATATCGGGTTTGTCCTGCGCGGAATCCTCAGCGAACGCTGACCGCACCCGCCCGACGGGCCTCCGGTGAGTATCCGGGCACCCACCTCACGGCTACCTCTGCCACAGCCGCTACACACCCGCAGGGCTCGAACTGCCCATTTTTCTTCATCCAGTTTTGTAAGTGATTGATTCGCAAGGACCTATGCGGAACACACGAGCCGTGGCACACGCTTTGATATTCATGAGGCTGCGGACCGGCCGGATGCCAGTCGGCGTCTTAAGGGCGAGTCAACACGGAACAGGGAGATCGTCATGGTGACCAACTATCCTCAACAGCTCACGGCAACCGCAGATGCGACGCTCGATCACGCCGGCATGGTGGCGCGGGCGCTGGGCCGGCTCGGTCAGCTGTTCTGCGGGATCGGCGGCCACGATTCGGTGCTGCACTTCGAAAACAACCGGGTGAGCATGCGCTGCACGTCGTGCGGCCACGATACGCCGGGATGGGAACTGAGCGGCCGCGGACCGCGCCGCCGCTTCGACGGTGACGCCGAACGCCACCTCCTCGTCCGCCGCCAGCCGGTGGCGCTGCGACGCATCGCCTGAAAGTCAGGGGGTCCGAGGAAGCTCGAGCGCGCGCAGAAACCCCTGCACAGCGCTCCTTTCCTCGTCGTTGCTGGCGTACGACAGGGCGTCCTTCGCGACGGCCGCGGCTTCGTCTCGATGGGACAGGCGCACCAGTGCCTGAGCGAATTGGAGGCGGTACGCCACTACGCCGGGTTCCAGTTCGACGGCGCGCCGAGCCGCGACGAGTGCCTGATCGGCCTGATCGAGCTGCAGACGCACGCGCGCCAGCTCTGAAAAGCTCGGGGCGAAGCCCTGGTTCAACGTCGTCGCTCGCTCCACCTGGGTCTGAATCGTTGTCAACCCAGCGCGGTCCAATCCCGGCACCCTGCTGAGGGAGGCGAGGCGGTAGTAGACCCAGAAGTTGGTCGAGTCTGCAGCGACTGCTTTGGCATAGGCCTGCCTGGCCTCGTCGACCTTCTGCTCCCGATCGAACATCATGCCCTCCACTTCGTCGACCATCGCCAGCGTGGGAGCGATCGTTCTCGCCTCGGCGAGCAGCCGCCGCGCGTCGGTTGCGCGGCCCATCGCGGCGTGGAATCCGGCCCGCTGCGCCGCTGACTCGGCAGGTGGGACGGCACGGGCGGGCAGCTTCGCCGAGGACGTGTCGGACTCGACCTGCAACCGGGCAAACGTGTAAATCCCCTGGTGGACGTAGAGACTGGCCGCGGTGTCCAGCGCGTCGAGGCTGCCATAGACCTCGCGCAGTGCCACATCCGAGGCGACGCCGTCCATCAGCATCCGGCTGACGCGGTTCAGCCCTTCAGCCATGTCCCCTTTCCGTCCGTACAGCAGGAACTGCACGAAGGCCCAGCTCTGGGCGTCGAAGCCTTCCCGTTCGGTCTCCCGGAGGTACTGCGGCGAATCCCGTGTCACGGCGATAAGTGCCGCCAGGCTGATGCGTGGTCCAGTCTGTACCCGCTCCGCAAGCCAGGGAATCGGTTGGCCGAACTGAATCTCCTTGTCCGTGATGATCGTGTTGCTCAGGACCGACGCCAAGCCGTTCGTGAGCCAGAGCGGCAGGCCCCGCTTGAAGCTCGCCTCGAGGATCAGCCTCCTGGGCTGAGAGGGGGGTCTGACGAGGATTTATAGCATGAACAGGACGTCGCACGATGACCGGTCACCGGCCTCCGCACGCAGCAGGCTCAAGGCCAATGACCGGACTCTTGCGAGGAATCCCCGACCCAGGAGACTCTCGTCCAGCGCGGTCAGCGCTGCTGGCCGGCGTAGCCGAGCGCCAGCCCCGCCAGCGCGTCGCGGCAGGAGACGACGTCGGCGAGCCGGACGTACTCCTCGGGGCTGTGGAGCCCCGCGCCCCCGGGCCCGAAGATCACGCAGGGCGTGCCGGCGCTGCCCAGAATCGCCGCGTCGGTCCAGAAGCTCATCCCCACCAGGCCGGCGGCGGCTCCGGCGGCGGCGGCCGCATCGAGCATCGCGGCGGGCAGCGGATGCCCCCCCGGCACCTCGTACGGCGGCCGCGAGAACACCAGCGCCGCCGATCCCTCGAACTCCGGATCCGCGTCCCGCAGCCGTGCCATCAGCCGTTCAGCTTCCTCGAGCGATGTCGCGCCGCTCTCCCCCGCCACCGTCCGCCGCTCCAGCCTGAGGCGGCAGCGATCCGGATACGTGCTCCACTCCCGTCCGCCGTCGATGATCGACGCGTGCAGCGACGCGGTCCCCATCAACCGGTGCGGCGCCCGCGCCTGGAGATCGCGGTCGATCGCCTCGAGGCCGGCGAGCACCCGTCCCATCCGCATGATCGCGTCTCGGCCGTCGCGCGGCCGGCTGCCGTGCGCGGCGCGGCCGCGCGTCTCCACCTCGATCCAGGCAAAGCCCTTGTGGGCGACGCCGACCTGCAGTGACGTCGGCTCGGTGACCACCGCAGCGTCCGCCCGCCAGGCCGCCGCCACCGCATCGGCGCCGGCGCTGGCGTATTCCTCGTCGATGACGGCCGCCACGATCAGCCGGCCTTTCCGGAAGCCGCGGTCGCGCGCGACCCGCGCGGCATCGATCATCGCCGCCACGCCCCCCTTCATATCCTGGCTGCCGCGGCCGTAGAGGCAGCCGTCCCGCTCGACCGGATCGAACGGCGCCGCCATGCCCTCGACGCCCACGGTGTCGCTGTGGCCGCAGAACATCAGCGTCGGGCCGGGCTCGCTCCCCTCCAGCACGCCGACGACGTTGGGCCGGCCCGGCAGCACCTCCTGCACCTCGACCGCCAGTCCGATCTGGGCGAGCCGCGCCGCAATCACCGCGGCAATCGCGCCTTCTCCTGCGGCGCCCGGCACCAGCGAGGGATTCACCGAGTCGGTCGCGACGAGATCGCGAAGCAGCGCAATGCAGGGATCGGCCATGGTCGCCGCGCTACGTATATCATGCGGCGATGGATCCCTCGGGCCGCGTCGCGGTCATCACCGGCGCCTCCTCCGGCATCGGCCTCGCCTGCGCCCGGCGCCTGGCCGGCGCCGGCTGCGCGGTGGTGCTCGGCGCGCGGCGGGAGGACCGCCTCGACACTGCCGTCCGCGACATCCGCGCCGCCGGCGGCAAGGCCGAGCGCCTTGTCTCCGACGTCACCTCCACAGACGACATGGCCCGCCTCGCCGCCGTGGCGGTCGACACCTTCGGCGGGCTCGACATCATGATCTGCAACGCCGGCTTCGGCTACTACGGCACCATCGAGGAGACGCCGGTCGAGACCATGCAGCGGATGATGGACGTGAATTTCATGGGGACCTTCAATGCGGCGCAGGCGGCGATGCCGTCGTTCCGATCGCAGGGGACCGGCCATCTCATCATCATGTCCTCCATCGTCGGCCGCCGCGGCATTCCGCTGATGAGCGGCTACTCGGCCTCGAAGGCCGCCCAGGCCGGGTTTGCCGAAAGCCTGCGCAGCGAAGTGACCGGCACCGGCATCCACGTCACCGCGGTCTACCCCGTGTCCACCGAGTCGGAATTCCGCACCGCGATGACCCGCGACTTCGGCCATTCCGTCTCCGGCCTCGGCCCGAAGCAATCGGCCGATGACGTCGCCGACGCAATCGTCGCCTGCATCCGGCGGCCTCGCCCGGAAATCTACCCGCATCGCTGGTCGCGGGGGCTGACGCTCCTCAATGCCGTGGCGCCGGGCTTCACCGACCGGATGGTCCGCAAGTACGGGCGCCGGCGGAGCGTGTAGGTGACGCAGGCCCGGTTCATCCGCATTCCCGCTGGCGAGTTCCCGATGGGAAGCCGGGGCGGCCAGGACGACGAGGCGCCGGTCCACCGCGTCGCTGTCGATGGCTTCGAGCTCGCGATTTATCCCGTGACACGCGCCGAATACGCGGCGTTTCTGACCGCGACGCGCCACCCCGAGCCGCGCGACTGGCAAGCGCCCGAACTGCAGGCCCCGGATCTGCCGGTCGTCGGGGTGAGCTGGGACGATGCCGCGGCGTACTGCGAGTGGCGCGGGGATGCACGCCTGCCGACGGAGGCGGAATGGGAGCGGGCGGCGAGAGGCGGAGGCGAGGACCAGCGCTATCCATGGGGGGACGAGATACCGGAGTGGATTCCGCACGGCGGCCGGGGGCCGCTGGCGGCGCCGTGGCCGGTGACGCTGGGCACGCCGACCGCGTACGGGCTGTTCGGCATTGCCGCCAACGTCCACGAGTGGTGCGCCGACTGGTACGACCGCGGCTATTACGCCGTGTCCCCGGCGCGCAATCCGGCGGGTCCGTCAGCCGGCGTGCGCCGGGCCTCGCGCGGCGGCTCGTGGCGCCACGCCGTCACCATCAGCCGTTCGGCGGCGCGCAGCCGCCTCGATCCCTCGTTCCGGTACACCGACTATGGATTCCGCGTCGCCCGCAGAGGATAGCCTCGCCGTCGCCACCGCGATGGCGCGGCGGGTGCGCGACGCCGGCGGCCGCGCCTTGATTGTCGGCGGCTGGGTCCGCGACCGGCTCGCCGGGCGAGCGTCGAAGGACATCGATCTCGAGGTCTACGGCCTGCCGGTCGAGGCGCTGCGGCCGCTGCTCGAGACCTTCGGCAGCGTCAACACCGTCGGCGAAAGCTTCACCGTCTACAAGGTCGCGGGCCTCGACGTGTCGCTGCCGCGGCGCGAGTCCCGGACCGGGCGCGGGCATCGCGGCTTCGAGGTGACCGGGGATCCGCATCTGCCGGTTCCCGAGGCGGCGCGGCGGCGCGACTTCACCATCAACGCCATCCTCTGGGATCCGCTGACCGGGGACTACCTCGACCCGTGGCACGGGCGGCGCGACCTCGAGGCGGGGATTCTGCGCGCGGTCGATCCGGCGACCTTCGGCGACGACAGCCTGCGCGTGCTGCGCGCCGTCCAGTTCGCGGCCCGCTTCGAGCTGACGATCGATCCGGAGACGCGCGAGCTGTGCCGGCAGATCCCGCTCGACGATCTGCCCGCGGAACGCATCTGGGGAGAGCTCGAGAAGCTGCTGCTGCACGCCGCGCGACCGTCAATCGGCCTGACCCTGGCGCGCGAGCTCGGCATCATCGCCAGGCTGTTCCCGGAGCTGGCCGCGCTCGAGGGCTGCGAGCAGGAGCCGGAGTGGCATCCCGAGGGGGACGTCTGGGTGCACACGCTGATGGTCGTGGATCAGGCGCGCGCCCGGATCGACGACCTCGATCGTCCGCGTCAGGTGACCGTGATGCTCGGCGCGGTCTGCCACGACCTCGGCAAGCCGGCGACGACGGCGTTCCTCGACGGGCGCATCCGCTCGATCGATCACGAGCAGGCGGGCGTCGAGCCCGCCACCGCGGTGCTCGATCGCCTCAACGTCCATTCCATGGATGGTTTCGACGTCCGCCGCCAGATCCTCGGCATCGTCGCCCACCACCTCAAGCCGGGGATGTTCCGGCAGTCGCCGACGCCGGTGAGCGACGGCGCCTTCCGACGGCTGGCGCAGAAGGTGGATCTGGAGCTGCTGGCGCGAGTGGCGAAGTCCGACTGCCTCGGCCGGACCGGCGGGTTCGATTGCTCGGCGATGGACTGGTTCCTCGAGCGGGCGCGCGAGCTCGGGGTGCAGCACGCGCCGCCCGAGCCGCTGCTCAAGGGGCGGCATCTCCTGGCGCTGGGGCTGAAGCCTGGGCCGCGCGTCGGCGAGGTGCTGAAACAGGTCTACGAGCGCCAGCTCGAGGGTTCGATCACCACCGTCGATGAGGGGATTGCGGCGGCGCGCGAGCTGCTGTCGTAGGTTGGGGCTACAATCGTTGGCTTGCAGATGGAAATCTTCGCGCGCGTGAATGGAACCAGGGTGCTGGCGCTGCTGGCGGTGGCGTGGCTGGGTCTCGCACCGCGGCTGGCGGCGCAGGACATGCCCCTCGAGGACCAGCCGATCAAGGGCGTCGTGGTTGACGTCCGCGGCGCCTTTCCCAAGTTCAAGCAGGACCCGAACATCGCCTCGGCCATCGGCGTGTCGTCGATGAACCTCCCGGCGCGTGCCGTCGGGCTGGTGATCGGGGCGCACTGGTATGTCGCGCACGCCGGGCCGATCGCCCTCGGGGTCGGCGGCGAATGGATCACCGCCGGGAGGAGCCACACTCTGCCGCCGGCAACCACCGGCGGAGCTGACGGGCCGATCGTGCACAGCACCATGTCGTCGGTGACGCCGCAGGTGTCGTTGAATTTCGGCAGGCGCCAGGGCTGGAGCTACATCAGCGGCGGGCTTGGCGCGACGGCGTTCACCGCCGAGCGGCAGGATGCGCCGCTGCCGCCGCAGGAGTCGCGGACCAAAACCTATAACTACGGTGGCGGGGCGCGGTGGTTCTCGAAGACGCACGTCGCGCTGTCGGTGGACCTGCGCTTCTACGCCATCAGCCCGCAGCTGCAGACCGCTGCCAGGCCCGCCTTCTCGCGCATGACGCTGGTCGCTTTCAGCGTCGGCGCCGCGTTCAAGTAGGGCGCGGCGGGCCACGTCACCGCGCTGCCGCCACAGCTCGATCGTCTTCTTGTCGACAGGCACGCTGAGATAGCATGGCTGCCACGGACGACGCCGGGCCCGGCGCGGGTCCGCATGCAGCAGCCAAGGAGACATGCACATGGCCCTCGACTCCGAAACGGGCAGCCGCCTTGTGGCGCTCGATGTCCCGCTCGATCGGGACGTCTTCATGCGGACCTTGATCCGCGAGCTCGCTGGCACTTTGCAGGACGTCGTCGGACTCGCCGACGCCTCCGGGTTCGTCAGCGTCGTCGGTCAGAGGATGGGCAGCCACATCGACCGAGAATTCAGAGCTGCCCTCGGCGTACCGCGTCTCGATCGCGAGCAGGTCGCCGGCGTGCTGGTCGAGCTCAAGCGGCGTATCAACGGCGACTTCTATGTCATCGAGCAGGACGACGACAAGATCGTGCTGGGCAACCGGGCCTGCCCGTTTGGCGACAAGGTTCTGGGGCGTCCCGCGATGTGCATGATGACCTCCAACGTCTTCGGCTCGATCGCGGCAACGAATCTCGGCTACGCGAAGGTGGAGTTGCAGGAGACCATCGCGGCAGGCGCCGCGGGCTGCCGGGTGGTCGTCCACCTGCGGGCGACGCCCGAGTCGGAGGCCAGCGCCGGACGCGAGTACTTCGAAGGCGAGGATAGTGACGCCTGATCAGTTCCTGGCGCTGGCTGGGGCTTTGCCGGAGCCGTTGCTGTTGCTGCGCGGCGACGGAGAAGTTCTGGCCGCCAATCGGCCGGCCGCCGTCCTTCTGGGGGCCGCCTCGAGCACGCTGCCGGGCCGCCGGCTGTCGGAACTCGTCCTCACCCCGCCGGGTGAACTGCAACGCTATCTACGTGCCTGCGCCAGGACCCGTCAGATGTTGCCGGGCACGATCCAGCTGCGCGCCGACGGCGAACCGAGCGATCGGTGTGGATGCGAGGGAGCGGTGGTGCAGCCGCGATCCCCGCAGGCTGCGGCCGTGATTCTCCTGCGCCTGAAGCCCTCCGGCGCGGCCACTCGGCGGTTCACGCTCCTGAACGAGAGAATCGACCGGCTCTCGCGCGAAATCCGCGAGCGTCAGCAAGCCGAGGCGGCGCTGAAGGAAAGCGAAGAGCACTTCCGCTCGCTCAGCGCCCACTCGCCGGTGGGGATCTTCAGGAGCGACGCCGAAGGGCGCTGCACCTACACCAACACGCGGTGTCAGGAGATCGGCGGATTTCGGCCCGAGGATGCAC
>JBDTOB010000006.1:0-25757 GCA_039933435.1 Acidobacteriota bacterium
AGCGTCACCGCACCACCATAGACCAGTCCACGGGATGATCTTATCCGGTCTGGCCCCGTCGGCCGCATCAGCACCGCGCTCGCCGCGAGGGCGACCGCCAGGCCCGCCAGGCCGGAGCGGGACAGGGAGATCGCGGTCGCCACCATCAGGAGCATCGCGGCCGCGGCCAGCATCCAGGCCCGCGCGTCGAGCGACGCCACCACCCGCGTGCGCCAGCCTCTCGCGGCGCCGGGCTGGGCGGCGCGTTGGGTCGCCAGATACCCGAGACACAGCGGCACGACCATCATCGCCCAGGTCGCGAAGTGGTTGCGGTTCGTGAACGGCCCGAAGGGCGCGGGCCCTTCTCTCGGCGGCGCGAACCGCCAGTACATCAATCCTTTCGCGGTCGCGTCCTGCGCGATCGCCACGGCCGCGAGGACCAGCCCGGTGAAGGCCGCCGTCCGACACACCACCCGGACGCCTCCGGCTTCGAACACCCGCCGCGCGGTCAGGAAGAGGAGGAGCAGGCCGGCCAGGAGCGCGGCCGCCCAGAGCGTGTGCGAGGGGCGGATGCTCAGGGCGCGGGGGCCGGCGGGCGTCACCAGCGCGAAGGCACGCTCGACCGCTGGAGCCGCGGGGCTGACGAGCGCCACCACGCCGCGCGGCAGCGGTACCACCTGCAGCGCGCAACCCGCCAGCGCGATGAGCAGCGCCGCATCCAGCAGGCGCGAGGACGGATGGCGGCAGGGCGCAGGGGGGCAGGCGATCGCCAGCCCGAGCAGCGCCACGAGCGGCAGGACGAGCGTGGCGGGATAGATCCCGCCGAAGGCCAGCGTCGTCCAGGCGATGATCCCGCCGAGGACGTAGGCCCCGCGGCGGTTACGCGACGTTGTTCTGAGCGTAGTAGTTCTTGTACTGGTAGCCGTAATACCGCGAATAGTAGTACTTGTTGCGGTCGAAGTCGACCCGGTTGAGGACGACGCCGATGCCGCGGGCGCGGCCGCTCTGCAGGGTCTCGAGGGCGCGTTCGGCGTGGACGCGGCGGGTCATCTCGGAGCCGATGACGAAGACCACCCCGCCGACCTTCTGCGCGATGATGACGGCGTCGGTCACGGCCAGGACCGGCGGCGTGTCGAGGACGATCCAGTCGAACGGCCCCGCCGCGAGGTTGGCCATGAACGCGTTCATCCGCTCGGAGGCGAGCAGCTCCGACGGGTTGGGCGGCGTGCGCCCGGCGGAAATGACGAACAGGTTGGGGTCGGCGGTCTTCTGAATCACGTCGCGCACCCGCGCCTGGCCGACGAGGAGGTGCGACAGCCCGACGGTGTTCTGCAGCCCCATCGCCTTGTGCAGCCCGGGGCGCCGCATGTCGGCGTCGATGAGCAGCACTCGCGAGCCGCCGAACGCCAGCGCCAGCGCCAGGTTGCAGGCGGTCGTCGTCTTGCCCTCGAGCGGCTGGCTGCTGGTGACCGCGATCAGCCGCGTGGCTTCGCCGCCGCTGGTGAAGACCAGTGAGGTGCGCAGCGATCGGAAGGCCTCGCCGAAATCGTGCGGCACCGTCTCGGTCAGGACCGGCACCCGCCCGCCGCCGAGCGCCGGCACCAGGCCGAGCAGCGGCAGCCGCAGCCGGTCGGTGACGTCCTCGGGCGTCTTGATGGTGTCGTCGAGGTACTCGATTCCGAACGCCAGGCCGAACGCCACGGTGAGGCCGGCGAGGATGGCGGTGAGCCAGTCGCGCCGCGGATTGGGAGAGATCGGCGCCCGCCGCGGCTCCGCCCGATCCACCAGCCGGACGTTGTTGGCGCGGCTGTTGGCGACCACCGAGAGCTGCTTCTGGCGATCGAGCAGCGACTGGAAGATCTGGCGCTGGCTGTCGAGGTCCCGCTGCAGGATGCGGTAGTCGCCGCTCTTGCGGTCGAGGTCGACGTTGGCGGCGTTGGCGCGATCGAGGTCGGACCCGAAGTTGCGCTCCTGCGCCACCGCCGCTTCGTACTCGTTCCGGGCGCCTTCGATCACTTTCCGCCGCTCCGCCACCAGCAGCCGCGCCGCGGACTCCAGCTTGCCTTCGACCTCGCGCATCTTCGGCGCGTCCGGGCCGTAGGTCTGCGAGAGGGACATCCGCTCCGCCTTGAGCGCCGCCAGCTGGCTCTGGGCCGAGACCACCGACGGGTTGTTGCCGATCAGCGGAAAGGTGTCGGCGGCATCGTTCGAGGGGTCCGCGCCGCGGACCTGGTTGTAGAGCGTCTCTTTCTGCTGCCGCTCGGTGCGCTTCTCCGTGACCGCCTGGCTGAGCGACGTCAACCGCGCGACGACGATGTTCTGGCGATCGTCGAGCGACTGCGCGTTGTTGGTCTCGCGATAGTGCTGGAGGGCCTGCTCGCCTTCCTTGACCTTCTGGGTCGCGGCCTCGAGCTGCTCGTTGACGAAGGTCAGCTCCTTGGCGTTGTTGGAAAGGCGCTGGTCGAGGTTCTCCTGCGTGTACTCCTCGGCAAGGGTGTTGGCGGCGACGGCGGCGAAATCCGGATCGGTGTGCTGATAGATGACGTCCACCAGCCGCGTCGCGGCGTAGGGGGTGATCACGACGCCGCCCAGAAAGGCGCTGATCAGTCCCGCCTCCTGCGCGGACTCATCGGGGAGCGGCGCCGTCGGCGCCGCCTTGGGCTGGCCCGACACCAGCCGGCGCAGCGACGCCGACACCGACGCCCGCGCCTGGCGGACGAGAGCGATCGGGTCGCGCGGCTGCGGCGCCTGGCCGTTGAATGCCGGATTGTCCTTGAGGTTCAGGCGCCGCACGACCCGGCGCGCCAGCTCGCGGCTGCGGAGGATCTCGTACTGGGTCTGGTAGTACGGGGCGGATTCCTGCCACCAGGTGGGATCGTTGACGCCGAGCGTCGTCACCGACGTACTGCGCTCGTCCTGGATCTCGACCCGTGCGGCCGTCTGGTAAATCGGAATCGTGGAATACGTCTGAATCATCATCGCCGTGACGACGAGCACGAAGGCCGTGCCGGCGATGCGGCGATGTTTGAAGATCGTGCCGAGCCGATCGAGCAGGTGGACGGGTTGCCCACTGCTGCGGCTTGGCGGCAGTCCGACAGCGGCGCTGTCGGGCGGACCCCCCCCGACCCGAACTTCCTGGGTATCGAACATGAATCTGTGAACGGCTCAGTCGCAGCCAGGAGAAGGGCTGCTGCACGGCTTGGCTTCCGGGCCGATGGCCGAGACGCCAGCCGCCGCGGCCGTCAACACCACTGCCGACGCAGCATTCCTGAAAAATCCGTGGGCCCCGGGAACCTTCCCGCCGAGCCGCACGAAGGTGGCGACCGTCTCTCCGGCGCCGACGCTGAACGTGTGGCTCACCGTCAGGAGCTTGCCGTTCTCGCCGAGGACCTCGACGATGTAGAGGCCGTTGGCGACGTCCGTGAAGCTGAAGCGCCCCGCCTCGTCCGCCACACCGGCCGTCGGGCGGCTGCCCGTGACCACGTTCCGCAGCCGCAGCCGGATGCCGGGGACCGGCCGATCCTGGGCGTCCCAGACGCCGCCGACCACGCTCCCTGGCGACGAAATCCCTGCCCCCGCTGGGGGGACGTCAACCGACGCGGCGCGCACGGCGGCCGCCGGGACCGGCCCCGCCCCGCCGGGTCCCTGACCCGCCAGCACCGGGACCGCGCCCAGCACGCCGGCGCAGAGCGCCACCGTGATGCAGCTTCGCTCGAGAAGGGACATTTATGCCTCGACCGGCTTATCGACACCTCGGTCCGCCAAGGGTAGACCGGCTATATATAGATCAGTGGTATCACGAAACGTACCCATACAGCCGGCACGAAGGGGGCTGGCTTTTGCGAATTTACGGCTCGCGGAGCGTCCCAAAGTGAGATCTGGATCTCAATACTGTAAGTCCCGCCCCACTGTTTACCCCGGGCGACCGCTCAGGGGCTGCCCCTTTCAGGCGTCTGCCCGACTCGCTACAGGCCGGTGGCGGGGCCGTCAGGACGAAAGCTGTAAGGCCGGGCCGAAGATCGATACTGGCGGTCCGGCGCATTCGGGCCGCGGATCGCCCCTGGCGCCTCGCGCTGAAGCCCGGTGACCCGGGCTAGGGCGGCGGCCGGCGGCGCCACCATTTCGGGGCGCCGCGAATCAGGCGCTCGCCGTAAGCGAAGGGCAGCAGCACCCCCGGGCAGCGCGGATAGAGGGCGTGCATGTAGGTCCGCGAGGGGAAGAGGTGTTCGCGCAGCAGCGCGGCCCGCTCGGTCCAGTGCCGGCTGGCGGCCAGGTCGGTGCGCACGACATCGATGAAGCGCAGGCGCCCGCCGAGGAAGCGGGCGGCCGGCTCGGCGGGGCCTGGAGCCGTGAGCCGTTCCAGGACCTCCTGACCGATCGACGTACCGAACCGCCGGCAGGCCAGCTCGAGGCCGCGCGCCGAGACCGCGCGCATGCCCGCCGCCGCGGCGCGGTCCAGGAAGTGCCTCCACTCGCCGTCGCCGAGCCGCGCCGCCAGCAGATGGATGTCCCACAGCCAGAGCAGCGACGAGTCGTCCTGGTGATGGGCGACACGATGGATGCAGGCCAGCAGCAGCGCCTGTTCGTCTCCCAGCGTGCGAGTTGTTGGCTCCAGCGTCGGCAGCAGCCGCGATCCGTCCCAGGCCTCGTCGAAGCTCAGGGCCTCTTCGAAGACCCGGGCGTTGGAGATCCGCCAGTGCAGGTCGATGAAATGGTTGATGCCGCGCGCGTCCGACCGCGCATAGTGGGCCTGGGCTCCGGCGAGCTCGCCGTCCGGCTCGCGCATCCGGGTGTAGCCGCAGCCCGCCAGGGCCCGTGCCGCGCCGTCGCGGCTGTCGCGCCGGATGAAGAGGTCGATGTCGCGGCTCGGCCGCAGGTGGGGCTCGGGGTAGACGGTGTAGGCCAGCCCGGCGCCCTTGAGGATCAGGACCGGCACCGACTCGCCGGCGAAGCCGGCCGCCACCCGGCACAGCTCGCGGTGGCGGAGCAGGCTGCGAAGCTCCGCCTCCCGCAGCCGCTGCACGAGGCGTTCGTCCAGGGACGGATACCGCCCGCCGAGTGAGCGTAACAGCGGTCCGGCCACGAGCGCGTCCACATCGTCCACCCGAGCCTGTTCCCAGAGAGCGTCGAGGGAGGCTTCATCCAGCCCGCCGGGCAGCGACCCCGCGGTGAGCAGCATGCACAGCGCAGACTGCACCTCGAGATCGTTCGCTGCAGCAGGGGCTGACATCACGGGACCGCGGTCGTGCGTCCGCTGAGGGTCAGGAGCGTGCGTCGCACGGCCGGCACGGCGGCGCGCAGGCGCCAGCGCAGCCTGGCGATCGGGCCCTGGAGGCGTCGGAGGCGGCCGCTGCCGCTGGCTGCCATGACCCGCCCGAGCACGTCGGCAGCGGCGACCGGCGCGTCGCACCCGAGCTTGCCGTCGCCGCGGAGCAGAAACTCGCGGCTGCCGCCCGGTATGGTGCTGATGTCCGCGACGCGGTGGGCGAGCGCGCCCGCCGGACAGCGGCACAGCAGGATGTCGCCGCGCCCGATGTCCTCGACTCGTACCGGCGCCACCAGCAGCAGCTCGCCGTCAGCCACGGTCGGCAGCATGCTGGTGCCCTCGGCGCGAAAGCGGACCGCGCAGCCATCGGCCAGCAGCCGCTCGCACGCGTCCAGGAACATCGCCGCGTCTCTGTGCACCACCGGCATACCGGCGCCTCCTTCGCAAGACGCGGGCCGGATCCGGAACGGTCGAATCCACCCGCGCCCTCCCGGTGTCAACGAACGATTCACGCCCCGGGCCTGGTTCGCCCCCGCCACGGTGCTCCCAATCGACACAGTGCGCACGCATTTGACCGCCGCGTCGCTCAGCGCGTGCCGCGGACGAAGTCGACAATCGCGCCGTCAGGCACGACTCCCAGCTCCGAGAAGGGCGCCCGTGCACTGACCTCGGAGAGGAACGCAAGGCTGAAATCCAGTCCCGCGGCGCTGTAGAAGGGCGGGAAGCTTCGCGCGAAGAGCGACGCCACGGCCTGCGGTCGGCTGACGCCGGCGCGGCCGTTCCGGGACGCGTGCTGCAGGAAAAAGCCCTCCGTCAGCCGGGTGGCCACCGGGAATCCCAGCGGCTCGTCGCCATGCCAGGGCGTGCCGTGCATCCAGATCTCGTCGTCCAGCTTTCTGAGAATGACCCGGTCGTCGCTGAGCACCGTGACGCCCGGCTGTCGATGCCAGAGTCCGGCGATCGTCGATTTGCCGGCGCCGGAATGTCCGGCGAACAGGTAGCCGGCACCGTCCGCATCACGCACCGCGCAGCCGTGGATTTCGATGCCGCGGCCCAGCGCCAGCCAGTTGGTGAGGATGAGCTCGTCGAGCGGATACTCGAGTGGATAGATCGCCAGGCGCCGGTCGAAATATGGTGCGTGCAGCAGCACCGAGCCGGCGGAAAAGTCCCGGTCGAACATCGCGGTCTTGTAGGGCGCGGTTCCGAAGGTCTTGGAAGTGAAGGTCCACACCAGCCGGGGCCCAGCCTCGCGGAGCTGCCACAGCCCCCCGGAATCGAACAGCAGTGGACCGGAGACGGCCGGGGGCTCACTCGTCCTCGTCCAGGCGGCTTCCACCCGGATGTCGGAGGGGCGGTCGCCGACCACGAACCTCGAGACCGCGGCGGGCACGGCGAGCGACAGCTGCGGGTCGACGCTGACGATGGCAGTGGTGACGGCGCCGATCGCGAGACGAATCTCGCGGGCGCCGGAAACCGCGCCGCCCGCCTCTGGGTCCGCCGTCAAGCGCGGATCAGGAGGTCAGCGAGCTGCAGGCCGACGGCACGCTGCACTTGTTCTGCCCGGGCCCGGAGATCTTGTTGGTCTTGCAGGAGCCGAGGACGGCTTCTTCCGGCCGCAGCGATACCTGCTTGATTTCCGGCTTGGCGTAAGGCTGTTTGGTGGTGGGCTGCCCGTCCGGTGGTGTGCTCATGCTGCCTCCAATGCGCTGCGGTTCGATCGGTGTCCGGCTAGTGACTGTGGCATGACGAGCAGCCGCCGCTGCCGCACCCTCCGTCGCTCTGCGAATCGGGCTCCGCCGCCAGCATCGGCAGCAGCGTCCGTGGGGTTGCCGGGCGTGCCGGCACGTGGTGCCTGAGCCGCTCGGCGCCGTCCCGGATCATCTCGAAGCCGGGGCCGCCTTCGCAGTACTCACACTCGCCGTGGGAGGCGATCGGCAGCCCGAAGGCGTGGGCGCGAAGGTGCGCCACCTGGCAGAGAAAATCGACAGGCGATTCCGGGTCGCCGTTCTCGAGCTCGCCGTTGGCGGGGCACATCCCGCACATCGCTTTGAGCTCGCAGTCCGTGCACTTGGTGCGGCGGGTGACCGGCTTGTGGTCGCGCACCCGCCGGAGGAACTCGTGCCAGCCCTCGTGGACGCTGCCGCTGCGGACGCTGTAGGTGTCCTTCTGCGACAGCACGCAGATGGACATGTCGCCGGAAGGGCTGATGGCGAAGCTGTCGATGCCGCCGCCGCAGTGGTAGAGCTGGTGGCTCGTGGCCGGGGTGTGGACCGGACGCAGGAACTGCTCGGCGAAGAGTTGCCACTCGGCCAGCCGGCGCGGATCCTGGAGGTCGAACTCGACGCACTCCTCGGGCGTCAGCCGCACCGCCAGCGGGCTCTGCGAGCAGTCGATCCGCGGGTTCATCTCGGTGTCGAAGCGGAATTCGACGCCGAGCTCCTCGGCAAACCGCTCCATGTCGCGAATCTCGTGCTTGTTCACCGTGACCGCGACCGTCTTCAGCTTCAGCGGCAGGCCGCGGTCGAGCAGCAGATGGATGCCGCGCAGGCAGCGATCGTAGGAGCCGGGAACGCTGGTGAGCCGTTCGTAGGTCTCGCGGGTGCGGCCGTAGAGGGTGATTTCGATGGCGAACGGGCGCCACTCGGCGAGGTAGTCGGCCACCGCCTCGGTGATCAGCGTGCCGTTGGTGAACAGCGTGATGATGAAGCCGCGCCGCTTGGCGTGGGTATAGATCTCGAGGAAGTCGCGGCGCGCGAAGATCTCGCCGCCGGTCAGCAGCAGCCAGAGGCAGCCGGCGTCGGCCATCTCATCGAGCACTCGGCAGAACTCGACGGTCGAGAGCTCGTCGGCCTGCGCCTGGCGGTCGCCCATCGGCAGGTTGTTGTAGCAGTGGACGCAGGCCAGGGGGCAGCGCCGGGTCACCTCGATGGTGGCGTTGAGCGGCGCCCGGAGCGACTGCACCTGGCGGTGCATCGACTGGCTGAAGGCGCCGTAGCTGACGATTTCCATCGATCAGGCCTCCCCGGCCCCGGCGCGATCCACCAGCCGCCGCTCGAGCAGCGTGCCGAGGAATTCGGCGACGTCCGCCGCGGCCGCCGCCGCCGTGATGTCGTAGTCCGCGCAGACCGCATCGACGATCTGGCCGGCGGAGACCGGCCGCTCGAGCAGCCGCCAGACCGCGGCGCCGATCTCGTTCAGCGTGTAGATGGCGTCGAGGTCGCCGACGCGGCTGGAGACCGGCACGAGGATGGTCTCGTTGCCGATACGGCGGCTGACGAGTCCGCTGTGGGCGACGAAGCGGTCGTCCGCGCGCACGACATCCCCGCCTTCCATCGCGCCCTCCTTCATGCCTCGGAGCGCTCATTGTAGCGGATTTCCACCCGCCGCCGTCACGCCCGTGCCCGGCCGGGCTCACCGGTGGTCGAGGGTGCCGAGACGCCGGGCGTGGTCCACCCCGAGCGCGAACGCCAGCACGCTCAGCGGCGCGAAGAGGCCGACGAACAGCCCCAGGCGCAGCAGATCGCCGGCGATCTCGGCCGGCGCCGCGCCGCCCAGCACCGCGGCCCGCATGCCGTTCACCGCGTGGGTAATCGGCAGCAGCGCCGACACCTGCTGCAGCGCCGGCGGCAGCAGGCCGGTGGGATAGAGCACCCCCCCGAGCAGCCACGAGCCGCTGCCGAAGAGCCACAGCAGCGGCTCGCCGCGTTTGAAGACCAGCGTCACGGTCGCCGACAGGATGCCGACGCTGCTGAAGGCCAGCAGCGACAGCGCCAGCACCAGCGCCGCCGAGAGCACATTCACCCGGGCCATCGACAGCCCGAAGAGCGCGCCGACGATGACGTAGACGCCGGCGTCCAGCGAGGCGCGCAGGAACGGGTAGGCCGAGGAGCAGAGCAGGAATGCGGTCGGTGACGTCGGCGTCGAGAGGATGGCCTTGAGCGTTCCGCCCAGCTGGCTGCCGCGGATCGTCTGCGAGAAGCACACCAGGCAGGTCGTCATGTAGGCGTTCACCGCCATGCCGACCAGGATGAACGGAAACGAGGCGTAGCCCTCGGGCCGCGTATCGCCGAGCATCCGCGAGAGAAAGAAGAAGGCCGCGACGGTGATGCCGACGTGCACCGCCTCGAGGACAAACGACAGCCGGTAGCTGACGTCGGTCGCCAGGTCCCGCTTCAGGAAGGCGCGCAGCTTCCAGAGCCCGTGCATGGTCAGCCGTCCGCCTCGAAGCGCAGGTCCGGCGGCAGCCCGGCCGCCGACCAGACCCCGGCAATCGTCCCGCCGCGCAGCAGCGCGACGCGGTCGCAGATGGCGCGCGCTTCGCCGAGGTTGTGGGTCACGAGCAGCACGGTCTTGCCGAGGGCGTCGACCAGCGTGCCGCGCAGCAGCGACTGGAAGTCGCGCTGGGCGTCGGGATCGAGGCTGCGGGTCGGCTCATCGAGGAGAAGGATGGGCGGGTCGCCGAGCAGCGCCCGCGCCACGCCGAGCTTCTGCTTCATCCCCGCGGAGCACTGCTGGAAGACGACCTGGGCGAGCTCCGGCGCCCGCATCAGCTCGAGGACAGCGCCCGCCCGGCGCCTTGCCGCCGCCGGCGGCAGGTTGTACAGCGCCGCGAAGAACTCCAGGTTGGCGCGCCCGGTCAGCCGCGGATAGAAGCTGTCGGCGCTGGCGGGACAGTAGCCGACGATCCGCCGGACCGCTGGCGCCTGCGCGGCCAGATCGAAGCCGTGGACGACGCCGCTGCCGGCCGTCGGCAGCTGCGTCGCCGCCAGAATCTCCAGCAGCGTCGTCTTGCCGGCGCCGTTCGAGCCGACCAGCCCCATGATTTCCCCGGCAGCCACCTGCAGCGAGACGTCCCGCAGCACCTGCCGGCCGCCGCGTCCCGGCCGCCGGCCGAGGTGCACGCCCGGCGGGGGAAACCACTTCGCGATCGCCTGCAGGCGGATGGCGTCCCGGGGCGGCGTCCCGGTCATGCGGAGAGGCACACCGGCGCCGCGGTCCGGGCAGCGCCGTGTCGGGTGGTGGCTGGGAACATCTCAGGTTTGCCGGCTCTCGGGAATGGCAGCGACTCGGTTATCGGTTCCGAAGCCGCCCGGCTTTACGGACGGCTCCGGCGGCGGCCGCACTGCGCGCGCCGTTCTGCGGTAGATTACTGGTCGATGGCGAGAGATGTGGACGTGCTGTCGGCGCCGACACTGAAGCACCTGCGCGAGCGGTGGTGGGACGACGCCTTCACGGCGTTCGTGAAGGATACCGTGCAGCCGCGGGCGGGACGCCGCATCCTGGATCTGGGGTGCGGCACCGGCACCGCCGAGGTCCGCCTGTCGCGCCTGCAGCTGACCCAGGTGACGCTGGTGGCCGTCGACCTCAGTCCGGATCGCGTCGCCGAGGCGCTCGCGGCGGCGCGTTCGCACAACATCCGCGCCAGCTTCGCCGCCGCCGACGGCTGCGCGCTGCCGTTCGCAGACGGCACCTTCGACTCGGCGTTCTGCGTCGCCGTGCTGCAGCACATCGCCGACGTCGGCGCCGCGGTGCGCGAGCTGGCGCGCGTTACCCGTTCCGGGGGGCGGGTCGTGGCCGTCGAGCCGGACAACAGCGCCCGCTACTTCTACAGCTCGCTGGCGTCCGGGATGGGCGCCTTCGAGGCCTCGGGGCGCTTTTTCAGCAGCCTCGCGCAGGAGCGCAGCGAGACCAGCGACACCAGCGACGGTGCGGTCGGACCCCGGCTGCCGACGCTGTTCGCGCAAAGCGGCGTCGAGCTGCTCGACGTCCACCTGTTCCCGGTCTCGCGGGCGCGCCTGGGGCCGCCGCCGGCGTCCGCCTGGCAGGGGCGGCGCGAGGCGGTGCAGAGCGCCATCGCCCGGGCGCGGGAGGACGGCACGCGGCGCCTCGGGGAAGAGTACCTCGAGCGGCTCGACGCCTACGCGGCCGACGCCGCCGGGGCCGGCCGCTCCTTCGTCGAGATCCAGAACACGATGCTGTTCGCCACCGTCGGCCAGAAAAGCGGATGAGCCCCCGCCGCGTCGCGTGCGCCGCGTGAGCGCCCGGCCGGGGTCGCCCGCACCGCCGACGGCCCCGCGCCAGGCCCGGGCCTCGACGAGCGCCCAGGGCTGGGAGGGCTGGGACAGCTACGCGCCGTTCTACGACTGGGAGAACGCCCAGACCGTAGCGCGGCGGGACGTCAAGTTCTGGGAGGGCCTCGCCGCCGCCCAGGACGGGCCGGTGCTCGAGCTGGGATGCGGCACCGGACGGGTCACCGTGCCGCTGGCGCGGGCCGGCACCCAGGTCGTCGGCATCGACCGCTCGGCCGAGATGCTCGACCGCGGCCGCCAGCGGCTGCGCCGCGCCAGGCTCCAGGATCGCGCCCGGCTGGTGCGCGGCGACATCCGGGCGCTGCCGTTCCGGACCCGCCCCGGTTTCGATCTGGTGATGGCGCCCTACGGCATTCTCCAGTCCCTGACCCGCGAGAAGGATCTACAGGCGACGCTGGCCTCGGTCGCGCGGGTGCTGCGGCGGGGCGGGCTGTTCGGCATCGACCTGGTGCCGGACCTGCCGCGCTGGTCGGAGTACCAGAAGCGGCGCAGTTTTGCCGGCCGGCGGGGGACGAAAACGCACCTCACCCTGGTCGAGTCGGTGCGGCAGGATCGGCGGCGCCGGCTGACCATCTTCGACCACGAGTACATCGAGCGCCGCGGGCGGACCGAGCAGGTGCACCGGTTCTCGCTGACCTTCCGCACGCTCTCGGTCCCCCAGATGGCGCGCCGGCTCGAGGCCGCCGGCTTCCGGATCGAGGCGGTCCTCGGCGACTACCGCGGCGGGCCCTGGGACAGCCGCGCCGACGTCTGGATCATCCTGGCGCGGCGCGCCTAGGGGGGCGGCCGGCGTGTGATAACATGACCGTCGTTTTCCTCGTTTAAATCTGGAGTTTTCACCATGTCCGGCCATTCCAAATGGCACACCATCAAGCACAAGAAGGGGGCCGCGGACGCGAAGCGCGGCAAAATCTTCACCCGGATCATCAAGGAGCTGACGGTCGCGGCCCGCGGCGGCGGCGGCGATCCGGACATGAACCCGCGGCTGCGCACGATTGTCGCGGAAGCCAAGTCGGTCAACATGCCGGCCGACAACATCAAGCGGGCGATCCAGCGCGGCACCGGCGAGTTGCCCGGCGTCTCGTATGACGAGATCACCTACGAGGGCTACGGCCCCGGCGGCGCGGCGGTGATTGTCGAAACCCTCACCGACAACAAGAACCGGACGGTCGGCGAAATCCGCCACACTCTCGCCAAGTTCGGCGGCAACCTCGCCGCGGAGAACAGCGTCGCCTGGATGTTCGACAAGAAGGGCTACATCGTCGTCGAGAAGGCCAAGGCCAGCGAGGACACGCTGATGGCCGCGGCCATCGACGCCGGCGCCGACGACATGCGCGACGACGGCGAGGCGTGGGAAGTGGTGTCGGCGCCCGAGGCCTTCCAGAAGGTGCTCGAGGCGGTCAAGGCGCTGGGCATCGAGCCGGCCGCCGCCGAAATCGCGTTCCTGCCGCAGAATTTCGTCAAGCTCGAGGGCAAGCCGGCGCAGCAGATGATCCGGCTGATGGAGGCGCTCGAGGAGAACGAAGACAGCAAGAAGGTCTGGACCAACGCCGACATCGAAGAGAAGGAGATCGAGGCCTCGTTGGCGTGAAGATCTTCGGGATCGATCCCGGCTCCGAGCGCACCGGCTACGGCTGCATCGAGACTGGCGGCGGCCGTCACCAGCTCGTGATCTGCGGCTCGCTCTCCGCACCCGCCGGTTCGACGTTCCCCGAAAAACTGCGGCACATCCATGCCGGCCTGGCGGCGCTGCTGGCGCGCCACCGTCCGGACTGCGTCGCCGTCGAGGACATCTTCTACGCCCGCAACGTCCGCAGCGCGCTCAAGCTCGGGCACGCGCGCGGCGTGGCGCTGCTGGCGGCGGCCGAGGCGGGGCTGCCGGTGGCCGAGTACGCCCCCACCCAGATCAAGCTGGCGGTGGTCGGGTTCGGCCGCGCCGAGAAGCACCAGGTGGGCCAGATGATCAAGCTGCTGCTCGGCCTGGCGGAGGTGCCGACGCCGCACGATGCCGCCGACGCCCTCGCGGTGGCGATCTGTCATCTGCACAGCGCCACCGGGCCGATCGCCGAGCGCGCCGCGGCGGTGCGGCCGGCGGCGACGGCGCCGCGATCCTGGCGCGACTACCGGCCATGACGAGATGACGGGCGCGGGCGGGCGCCGGTGATTGCCTGGCTTCGGGGCGTGCTGCTCGAGAAGAGCCCGAGCCGCCTGATTGTCGACGTCGGCGGCGTCGGCTATGACCTGCAGGTGCCGCTGTCCACGTTCTACGTGATCGGCGAGGCCGGCGCCGAGGTCTCGCTGCGGGTCCACACCCACGTGCGCGAGGAGGTGATCGCGCTCTACGGGTTCGCGACCCCGCTCGAGCAACAGCTGTTCGAGAAGCTGATCGGCATCAGCGGCATCGGGCCGAAGCTGGCGCTGGCGGTGCTGTCGGGCATCGAGCCGGGCGATCTCATCCGCGCCATCCGCCTCCAGGACGTCGCCCGGCTGACGGCGATTCCGGGCGTCGGCAAGAAGACCGCCGAGCGCATCGGGCTCGAGCTCAAGGACCGGCTGCCCGCCGCGCTGCCGGGCGGCGAGGCGATCGCGGCGCCGGCTACGGCCGCCGATCAGTTCAGGGACGATCTGCTCTCGGCGCTGCTCAATCTCGGCTACCAGCGCGCGCCGGCGGAGAAGGCCATCGACCGCGCGGTGACGCCGGGCAGCGGCTTCGAGCAGGCGCTGCGCGACGTCCTCAAGGCGCTGATGGGGAATCGATGACGGGGGAGGACGATGCCATGCCCGACGAGCGGCTGGTGACCTCGACGCGGGTCGACGAGGATGCGCAGTACGAGGCGGGGCTGCGGCCTCGCACCCTCGACGAATACATCGGCCAGGAGCGCGTCCGCGAAAACCTGCACGTCTCGATCACCGCGGCGAAGCAGCGCGGCGAGGCGCTCGACCACGTCCTGCTCTACGGCCCCCCCGGGCTCGGCAAGACCACCCTGGCGTGCGTCATCGCCAACGAGCTCGGGGTCGCCATCCGCCCCACCGCGGGCCCGGTGATCGAGAAGGCCGGCGACCTCGCCGCGATGCTGACGACGCTGCAGGAGCGCGAGGTGCTGTTCATCGACGAAGTGCACCGCATGAGCCCGGCGATCGAAGAAATCCTCTACCCGGCGATGGAGGACTACGAGCTCGACATCATGATCGGCCAGGGCCCGAGCGCCCGGTCGGTGAAGGTGCCGCTCAAGCGCTTCACGCTGATCGGCGCCACCACCCGCACCGGGCTGCTGACCGCGCCGCTGCGGGCCCGCTTCGGCATCGTCCACCGGCTCGACTTCTACGGCGAGGAGGACATCCGCGAGATCGTTCAGCGATCGGCGCGGATCATCGGCGTGCCGATCGACCTCGACGCCGCGGAGGCGATCGCGAAACGATCGCGGGGCACGCCGCGGGTCGCCAACCGCCTGCTGCGCCGCGTCCGCGACTACGCCCAGGTCCGCGCCGGCGGCCACGTCACCCTCGACGTCGCGCACCGCGCGCTGCGGCTGCTGGAAGTGGACGAATACGGCTTCGACGAGATCGACCGCCGGCTGCTGCGGACGATCATCGAGAAGTTCAACGGCGGCCCGGTCGGCGTCGCCAGCCTGGCGGCGGCGATGAGCGAAGAGCGCGACGCCATCGAGGACATTTACGAGCCGTTCCTGATTCAGGCCGGGTTCCTCGACCGCACCCCCCGCGGACGCGTCGCCACGCCGCGGGCCTACGAGTATTTCGGCCTGGCGGCCCCCGGAAAGGATCGGTTGTGGTGAGCGCATCCAGAAAATTGGTGTCGCGGCCTGCGGGCACGCTGCGGCGGGTGAAGATCGCCGGCCTGTCCACGTTCGTGCCGCCGCGGGTGCTGACCAACGACGATCTCGAGAAGCTGGTCGAGACCAGCAACGAGTGGATCCTCCAGCGTACCGGCATCAAGGAGCGCCACATTGTCGATCCGGGAGTGGCGACCTCGGATCTCGCCCGCGAGGCCGCCCTCGGCGCGATGCACCAGGCCGGCGTCACCGCCGACCAGATCGGCTTCATCGTCGTCGGGACGACGACCCCGGATACGATTTTTCCGAGCACCGCCTGCATCCTGCAGGACAAGATCGGCGCCCGTCATGCCTGGGGCTTCGACCTCGGCGCGGCCTGCTCGGGCTTCAACTACGCGCTCACCACCGGCGCGCAGATGGTGGCCACCGGCGCCCACGACCACGTGCTGTGCGTCGGCGCAGACGTGATGTCGAGCATCATCGACTATACCGACCGGACCACGTGCGTGCTGTTCGGGGACGGCGCCGGCGCGGTGGTGCTGGCGCCGGCCACGGAGGACGAGCCCCACATCATCGACTTCGCCCACGAGATCGACGGCAGCGGCGGACCGGCGTTGTGCATGCCGGCTGGCGGCAGCCGGCGGCCCGCGAGCCACGAGACCGTCGACCAGCGCCTCCACTACGTCAAGCAGGACGGCCAGGCGGTCTTCAAGTTCGCGGTGCGGAAATCGGAGGAGATCTGCCGCCGGGTGCTCGAGCGGAACAACATCGACCCGTCGAGCCTCGACCTGTTCGTGTCGCACCAGGCCAACCGTCGCATCATCACCGCGGTCGCGGAGCGCCTCGGATTGCCGTCGGAGAAGGTGATCATCAACCTCGACATGTACGGAAATACCACCGCGGCCACCATTCCGCTGGCGATGGCGGACGCGGTCAGGCAGCAGCGCCTGAAGCACGGGGACCTGGTCCTGCTGGCGTCGGTCGGCGCCGGGTTCACCGTCGGGGCGGTCCTGCTGCGCTGGGCGCTCTGATGCCCCGCGCCCGGGTGTTCCTGCTGTCGCCGGCACACTGCGGCGGGGCACGCGCCCGGATGGTGCTCTCGGAGCGGGCGACGTTCCCGCTGGCGGCGCGGCTGCGGTCGGAGACCGGCGCGCCGATAGGGGACGTCTTCAGCTTCCTGAGTGGGTTGTACTTCCGCGGCAAGCTGGCCTACGCGCGGGCGTTCGCCGCGCCGCCCGATCCGGAATCGCCGGTGGCGGGCGCCGGCGTCCTGGTGATCACGCCGACCGCCGGACTGCGGGCCGCCGATACGCGGCTCACCATCGAGGCGATCCGGGCGTTCGCGGCGGTGGACGTCGATGCCGCGAACCCCGACTACCGGCGGCCGCTCGAGCGGAGCGCCCAGGCCCTGGCCCGCGACCTCGGCGACTGCGACGTCGTCCTGCTCGGCAGCATCGCGTCCTCGAAGTACGTGGACGTGCTGTCGGGGATCTTCGACGAGCGGCTGCTGTTTCCGGCGGACTTCGTCGGCCGCGGCGACATGAGCCGCGGCGGCCTGCTGCTGCGCGCGGTCGCCGACGACGTCGAGCTCCCCTACATCCCCGTCGCCGGCGCCGTCCGCCGCGGCCAGCGCCCCCCCAGGCTGGATCCGGCGACCCGGCCTCCGCGGGGCTGAGCGACCGGGCTTCCAGCTTCCGGCTTCCAGCTTCCGGCTTCCGGCTTCCGGCGCCAGCTGGGCGGAAGCGACCTCCGGGTGCTGCATCCAGGTCCCTCTCCCTATTCCCAATCCGACTTGCATTAAACTCCCCGCATGTTGAGGCACCTCGTTTCGGCTCTCATGGTCATGGCTGCCGTTCCCGTCGCGGCGGTACTTGCGGCCGACGTCGTCAAGACGGCGAATGGCTCGGTCGAAGGGGTCACGGAACCGAGCGGCATTGAGGTGTATCGCGGCATTCCCTTCGCGGCGCCGCCGACCGGTGGCCTTCGTTGGAAGCCGCCACAACCGGTGGCGAACTGGGAAGGCGTCCGCAAGGCGGCGCAGTTCGGCCCGCGCTGCGAGCAGGCGCCCATCTTCGGTGACATGAACTTCCGATCCAGCGGCATGGGGGAGGACTGTCTCTACCTGAACGTCTGGACGCCGGGCGGCGCCCGCGGCAGCGCCACCGGCACGGGCGGGCTGCCGGTGCTGGTGTACTTCTACGGCGGCGGCTTCGTCGCCGGCGACGGATCGGAGCCACGCTACGACGGCGAGAGCATGGCCAGGCGCGGGGTGGTCGCGCTGACGGTCAACTATCGCCTCGGGGTGTTCGGCTTCATGGCCCACCCCGAGCTCAGCCAGGAGTCCGCGCAGCATGCCTCGGGCAACTACGCCCTGCTCGACATGGCCGCGGCGCTGCAGTGGGTGCAGAAAAACATCGCCGCGTTCGGCGGCGATCCGCGGAAGGTGACGATCGCGGGAGAGTCGGCGGGGTCGATCGCGGTCAGCGCGCTGATGGCGTCGCCGCTCTCGAAGGAGCTGATTGCCGGCGCGATTGGCGAGAGCGGCGCGCTGATTGCCCCGACCCTGCCTCCCGTGCCGCTGGCGAAAGCGGAGGCCATCGGCGCGGCCTTTGCGTCAGGTCTCGGCGCGGCATCGCTCGCGGCGCTGCGGGCGATGCCGACGGCAGAGATTCAGGCCGCGGCGGCGAAGTTGCCAGTGGGACATTTCCCGGCCGCCATCGACGGCTATCTTCTGCCTCGAACCCCGGCCGAGATCTTCGCCGCCGGCGCCCAGGCCCGCGTCCCGCTGCTGGTCGGGTGGAACTCGGAGGAGGGGGGTGCGCGCGCCATTCTCGGCGGCGGCGAGCCGACGCCTGCCGCCCTGGAGAAAGGGCTGCGCGGGATCTATGGCGGGCGCACCGACGAGGCGCTGAAACTTTACGGCGGAACCACGGCGGCGGAAGTGCGGCAGGCGGCCACCGATCTCGCGGGCGATCGCTTCATTGCGTTCAGCACCTGGAAGTGGGCGGACCTGCACGGCCGGACCGGCGGCAGGTCGGTCTACCGCTACCTCTACGCGCGGCCGCGGCCGGAGATGGTGCCCGCCATGGGCAACGCCGTCGCCGGGCTCGCCGGCGGCGTCGTCCGCGGTGCGGACACCCCCGCCGTCAGGCCCGCGCCGGCGCAGGGTGCGGTGCATTCCGCCGAGATCGAGTACGCCATGGGCAATCTCCCGACCAACAAGGTCTACGCGTGGAGCGCGGAGGATTACAAGGTCTCCGAGGTCATGCAGGCCTTCTTTGCAAACTTCGTGAAGACCGGCAACCCCAACGGCGTCGCGCTGCCCGAGTGGCCTGCCGCCAACGCCGGGGACGGCGTGTCGCTGATGCGCATCGACGTCGAGTCCCGCGCCGAGCGCGAAGCGCACCGCGCCCGCTACCTGTTCCTGGACTCGGTCTACGGCGCGCCGGCGAAGTAGCCGGAGAGCTATTCGTGGTGAGAGCCCTCGCCGCAAGCCTGTTGGCACTGGCCGTGGTGCACGGCCCTCCGCAGGAGACGCCGGCCGGATTCTCCTTCACCAACATCGCCCGTCAGGCGGGACTGACCGACGTCACGGTCTTCGGCGGCACCGAGACCAACAAGTACCTGCTCGAGACCACCGGGACCGGCGTCGCGGCGCTCGACTACGACGGCGACGGCTGGATGGACGTGTTCGTGGTCAACGGCACCACCCTCCAGGGATTCCCGCGCGGCAAGGAGCCGACCAGCCACCTCTATCGCAACCAGCACGACGGCACCTTCCGCGACGTCACCGCCGCCGCGGGACTGATCCAGAGCGGCTGGGGCCAGGCGGCGTGCGTCGGCGACTACGACAACGACGGCCACGAAGATCTGTTCGTGACCTACTGGGGACAGAACCGGCTGTATCACAACCGCGGCGACGGCACCTTCGACGATGTCACCGCGGCGGCGGGCTTGCGCGGCGCCAGACCGCGGTGGGGCTCGGGGTGCGCGTTCCTGGATATTGATCGCGACGGCCGGCTGGATCTCTTCGCCGCCAACTACATCGACTTCGATCTGGCGACCGCACCCGTGCCGGAGTCCGGGCTGTGCCGCTACAAGGGGCTGCCGGTGGCGTGCGGTCCGCCCGGGCTTCCCGGCGGGAAGAACGCGCTCTTCCGCAATCTCGGCGGCGGCAGGTTCGAGGACGTGTCCGAGCGGTCCGGCATCACCCGGGCGGCCGGCACCTACGGCCTCGGGGTCACCACGCTCGACTTCGACAACGACGGCTGGGTGGATCTGTATGTCGCCAACGATTCGAGCCCGAGTGCGTTGTACCTGAACAATCACGACGGCACCTTCCGCGACGTCGGCGTCCAGGCGGGCTGCGCCTACAGCCAGGACGGCAAACCGCAGGCCGGCATGGGGATCGCGGCCGGCGACTACGATCGCAACGGCACCATCGATCTCTTCAAGACCAACTTCGCCGGCGACACCTCGACGCTCTACGCCAACGACGGCAAGGGGCTCTGCGAAGATCGCACCTTCACCGCTGGCATCGGCCTGAACACCCGCTGGCTCGGTTGGGGCGTGGGCTTCGTCGATCTCGACAACGACGGCTGGCTCGATCTCTTCCTCGTGAACGGCCACGTCTATCCGGAGGTGGAGCGCCTGAAGACGGAAGGGGCCTACCGGCAGCGCAAGGTCGTGTACCGCAACCTCGGCAACGGGAGATTCGAGGACATCAGCGCCAGGCTCGGGCCGCCCGTCACCACCCCGGCGGCGGGTCGGGGGGCGGCGTTCGCGGACTTCGACAACGACGGCGACATCGATGTCGTCGTCGCCAACATGAACGCGGCGCCGGATTTCTTCCGGCTGGATCTGAAGCCCGGCGCTCACTGGATGACGCTGCGGCTGGTCGGCACGGCGTCGAACCGGAGCGCCATCGGGGCGCGAATCACCCTCGAGGCCGCGGCTGTGACCGAGGTGCAGGAGGTGCGCGGCGGCGGCAGCTACTACTCGCAGAACGACCTGCGGGTTCACTTCGGCCTCGGTGCCGCGGGGCGCGTCGATCGCCTGACGGTCCGGTGGCCGAATGGCCTGGAGGAGCGCTGGACCGACGTCGCCGTCGATCGCATCGTCACCCTGACGGAGGGGAGCGGCGCAGCCGTGGGGGCGAAATGATGGTTCGCGGCACGATCGCGCTGACCGGTGTCTTCAACAACGTCAACCTCGCCAATCCCGATTCGGAAGTCGGGGTGCCCGGGAACAACAACACCAACGCCGGGCGCATCAATTCGACGGCCTACGGCAATGGCGATGCGCAGCGGAACTTCCAGTTCGCGCTGAAGCTGTCGTTCTAGCCGGGGGCGGCCGCCGCCGGCGGGATGGCGCGCAGGATCGCGACCGGAGCCGCCTCGAAGGCTTCGCCAAGGAAGATCCAGGCGTCCTCGCCGGCGCGGGTCGGGCGTATCGCGGCCCCGGTCAGCTCGTGCGTGAAGGTGCAGCCGGCCAGCTCGGGCGGCAGCATCAGGCGCGAGGTCTTCCAGCAGTCGGCGCCCACCGGAGGGGTGGTGCCGTCGCCGGTCAGAGCGCTGCACAGCCGCGGCGCCGCGAAGATCACTGCGTCGAGGGACCCGTTCCGGCTCCGTGCCGACCGGGCGAAGGCGACCGCGCTGCCAGGAACCGTGACTTCGGTAACCAGCGGCAGGTAGGCGCCGCCGCAGAAGACGTGCGGCAGCTCCCGCCGCAACCGCAGCCCGACCGCGGTCAGCAGCATCTTGATCCGTCCATCCCGCCAGTGACGCAGGTAGTCGCCCACCGCCGCGCGCCTGGCATCTGGCGCGAGCGCGAGCGCGCCGTCGACCTCGTCCAGCAGCCGGGCCCGCACCGCGAAGTCCACCGGACGGCGGTTGTCGGGATCGACCAGGCTGAGCTCCCACAACTCGGTGCCCTGATAGAAGTCGGGCACCCCGGGCGAGCCGAGCTTGAGGGCCACCTGCGCGAGGGAGTTGACCATGCCGATGAGCGCCACCCGCTCCTGGAAGGGCAGCAACGCCGCCAGCAGCCGCGCCGCGGACGGCCCGGAGAGCGCGCCGCGGACGAACGCAGTCAGCGCATCCTCGTACGCCTGGTTGGTGGTGAGCCAGCTGGTATGGACCTTGGCCTCGCGCGCGGCCTTGAGCATGTACTCGGCGAGGCGATCGCTCAGGCCGTCCGGAACCTCACCGTCGGCGCCGGCGATCTCGGCCGGCCAGATGCCGACCAGCGCCTGGTAGAAGCGGTACTCGTCGTTGCGATCCGGCGCCGGCTCCTGCTCGACCAGGGTCCGGTGCGTCCGGGTGATCCGCATCCACCGCGCCACTTCGCGCCCCCACTCGTCGGGAATCTCAGACAGCACGTTGATGCGGGCGCGCACGTCCTCGCCCATCTTGGTGTCGTGGGTCGCGGTCGCCAGCATCTCGAACGGCCAGTGCGTGCTGCGGAAAGCATTGGCGCCATGGAAGTCCTCGGCCGATCGTCCGAAGCGTGAGGGGTCGCCGCCGACTTCGTTGAGCGACAGCAGCACGTTGTAGCGGTAGAAGGTCGTGTCCTCCAGCCCCTTGGCCTGGACCGGCCCGGTGTACTGCTGCAGCTTCATCGCGAACCGCAGCCGCTCCTGCACCTCGCGCTCGTCCGCCGGCGGATAGCCGCCGCGCCGCTCCTTCCCCGGAGGGCCCGCGTCGTCGTTCGGATCGCGCGGCAGCACCACCTCCCGGAAGAAGTCGAAGATCGACGACTCCATCGCCGGGTTCCGCCGCTGCGCCCTGACAATCGCCCGCGCCACCACGGCACGGTCCTCGAGGCGCCAGCCGCGCTCGTCCACGTAGGTCCGGTAGACAGGAAAGCAGGCGACGAACTCGGTGATCGCCTCGCGCAGCGCGTCGAGCGTGAAGTCCCTCGACCGCCGGTTGTTCTCGGCGGTGCGGTCGAGCATGTGGCTGAGCACGTTGAGCTCGCTGGCCATCGCGGTCGAGACGATGAGCCGCTTGGCTTGGTAGAGGACATCGTCGAACGGCTCGTCGTTGCCGGTGAGCTTGGCGTAGACGCGCCGGGTGCGGCGGGCGTGGTCGGCGTTCACGAACAGGCCATTCAGTTCGTTGAGATAGTTGTAGCCGGTGGTGCCGTGCACCGCCCATCCTTCCGGCAGCCGCTCCGTGCCCGAGAGGATCTTTTCCGCGACCACATAGATCGGCCTGGACGGTGGCTGGCCGGGCGCTGGCGCGCCGGGTGGGAGGTTCCAGGCCACGGCCGCGAGATCCTGGAGACGCTGGAAGTAGCCGGCGGGATCGAACAGCCCGTCCGGGTGATCGATCCGCACCGCCTGCACCTTGCCGTCGCGGATCAGGCTGCCGAGCAGCTGGTGGGTGGCGTCGAAGACCTCGGGGTTCTCGACCCGCAGCCCTGCGAGGGTGTTGATGTCGAAGAAGCGCCGGTAGTTGATCTCGTGCGACGCCGTGCGCCAGTAGGCGAGCCGGTAGGCCTGCACCTCGAGCAGATCGTGGAGCTGGTCGAAGCTGGCGGGGTCGCCGGGCCTGCCGTTGAAGCGGGCGATGCTGCCCTCGATGGCCTCGCGGATTGCCGGCGCCTCGGCGCAGAGCCGCTGCAGCCGCGCCTTGGCGATTTCCTTTTCGCGCTGGCGCTCGGCGATGCGTCCCGGCTCGCTCTCGGTGTAGGCCGGGAGGTTCTGCAGCGAGGCGACGATGCTCTGGAACTCGTGAAGCGACGGGCTCTCGGGCTCGAGCGCCGTGGCCGCTGACTCGACGGCGGCCAGGTAGACCCGCGGCATCTGCCGGGGATTGACGGGGAGGACCTGGTCGAAATAGCGGAGCACCAGCGCGCCGTCCAGGAACGCCAGCTGCAGCTCGCCGCGTTCGAGCACGTTCCCGTACTGATCGCCGAGGATCGGCAGCAGCAGCTTGGCATGGAGCTCGGTCTTGGCCGGTGTCCAGTCGACGTCGAAAAACGCCGCCGCCGGCGAGCTCGGGCCGTTCTCCAGGAGGTCGTACCAGCGCGCGTTACTGCTGCCGATGCCCATGTGGTTGGGCACGAAGTCGACGATGTGGCCGAGACGGTGCGCGGCCAGCGCCGCGGAAAACGCGGTGTGCGCCTCGGCGCCGCCGACCTCGGGGCTGATTTCGTTGTGGTTGGCGACGTCGTACCCGTGCGTGCTGCCGGGGGCGGCGGTGAAGTACGACGACGTGTAGCAGGCGCCGACGCCGAGCCGCGCCAGGTACGGAACGATCGCGGTCGCCTCGGGCAGCGGGAACTGGCCGTAGACCTGAAGCCGGTAGGTGCTGCAGGGCACGTAGCGGGGGCGATCCCCCGGATAGTCGTCGGGCATGTTCATAGACGCTTCAGCCGGCTTCGGACCAGGCAACAGGATTCATGTGCGGCGGAAGATCACGGCACCGGGGCGATCGAATCGCACCAGCGGGACGCCGCGCTGCCGATCGATGGACGGGGGTCTCGAATCGTCTGCGAAGGCCGGGTCTTCGGTCGAGAGCACCAGCGTCCACTCGCCGTCCGCCTCGCCGTGCGCCTCGGCAGGCGGGAAGAGATCCACCGCTCCCGTGCCGCTCAGCCGCGCCGCGATCCAGAAAACCTCGCCGTCCAGGGCCCGCCGCATCACCAGCGAGCCGGCATCCGGGGCGGCGGCGTCGCCGGCGGTGTCGTCGCTGGCGCCGAGCGCCGGATGGCGCGATCGCAGCGCCAGCAGCCGCCGGTAGAGCGCGGCGATGCCGGCGTGACCCGGCTCGGTGCGCTCCTCCCACCGCAGCCGGCTGGCCGCGTACGTGGCGGCGGCCTGCGGGTCGGGGATGGCGTCGCGGCGGCTCTCGTCGGCGAATTCCGGAAAGGCCGCGAACTCGCGCCGCCGGCCCTGGGTCACGAGCCGCCCGAGCTCGGGCTCCAGGTCCGTGAAGTACTGAAACGGGGTGGAAGCGGACCACTCCTGGCCCATGAAGAGCAGCGGCGTCATCGGCACCGTCAACAGCACCACCGACGCGGCGCGCCAGGCATCGGCGGCGATTTCATGATGGAGCCGCTCGCCCATCGCGCGGTTGCCGATCTGGTCGTGATTCTGAAGGCAGACGACGAAGCGGTGCATCGGCACGGCAGACGGATCGGAGCCGCGCGCGGACCCCTGATGCGGCGACAGCTGCCCGGTGTAGAGCCAGCCCTGGCGGATGGTGGTCGCCAGCTCCGCCGTCGTCCCCTGAAAATCGGCGTAGTAGCCGTGCTCGTCGCGCGCCAGGAGGCGGCGCATGACATGGTGGAAGTCGTCCGCCCAGACGCCGTCGAGGCCCCAGCCGACCGCCGCGGGGTCCTGGATCATGTCCGCGAGATTGCGGTGATCTTCGGCGTGGATGATGACCGGACGGGTCGAGGCGGCGCGCGCGGCCGCGGCAATCTCCCGCACGATCGACCCCTCGTCGTCTTCGACCAGCGCGTGGGTGGCATCCAGGCGCAGCCCGTCGAGGTGGTACTCGCGGATCCAGTGGGATGCATTGTCGACGACGAAGCGTCGGACCAGGGGCGAGCCGGGCCCCTCGAGGTTGAGGGCGCAGCCCCAGGGAGTGTGATGGCGGTCGGTGAAGTACTCCGCATGGAACGCCGACAGGTAGTTGCCCTCCGGCCCGAGGTGGTTGTAGACCACGTCGAGCATCACCGCGAGCCCCAGTGTGTGGGCGCGATCGACCAGGCGGCGGAGATCGTCCGGGTGTCCGTAGGCCCGGGAGGGTGCGTAGAGACAGACGCCGTCGTAGCCCCAGTTGCGATCACCGGGGAAGTCGGCCACCGGCATCAGCTCGATCGCCGTGATGCCCTGGTCGCGCAGCGCCCCGAGCCTGGCGGCGGCGCCGGCGAACGTGCCTTCCGGAGAGAAGGTGCCGACGTGCAGCTCGTAGATGACGAGATCGCGCGGCGAGCGTCCCGGCCAGGCGGCGTCGCTCCAGTCGAAGGCCGAGGGGTCGACGATCTGCGAGGCGCCGTGGACGCCATCGGGCTGGAACCGCGAGGCGGGATCGGGCCGCGCCTCGCCGCCGCCGATCGCGTAGCTGTAGCGGCCGCCGGCGGCGGCCCCGGGCACGAACAGGTCGAAGACTCCGGTGGCGCCGTCCTCGCGGCGGTGCCGGCCGGCAGCCGGGCCATCGTGGATGAGCAGCGTCAGGTCGCCCTCGCAGGGGGCCACGAAACGCACACCTCCGCGGGTCGGCAGGGCGCCGAAGGTCTCCAGGTCGCGGGACGAGGTGTTCACAGCGGCGGCCGCATCATCCGGTCCCCGCGTCTCCAAGCAGTTCGAAAATCCCCCGGAGCGGAATGCGAACCCAGTCGGGCCGGTTGTTGAGCTCGTAATTCAACTCGTAGAGGGCCTTGTCCAGGACGAACAGTTGCAGCAGCGTATCCCGCTGCGAAGCGGCGGCCGGAATGAAGAGCGCGCCGGCGACCGACGTGAAATAGCCGCGCAGAAATGCCGCGGTGGTCCATGTTTGCCAGACTCGTGCCCACGGCTCGAGGCGCTCGAGCTCGGCGGGCCGTGCGGCGACGTGGGCGAACAACCCGGCGTAGGCCGCGTAGCTGAAGGAGCGGATCATCCCGGCGACGTCCTTGAGC
>JBDTOB010000007.1:0-25167 GCA_039933435.1 Acidobacteriota bacterium
CGCCGGCCTGTCACGCCGGAGGCCGCGGGTTCGAGTCCCGTCGACCCCGCCATTCACAGTGACACCATTCGTCAGAGGTAGCGGAGTTTCATCCGCCTTCTCCGGCATGTCTCCACGATTCCGGTGCATCACGGACGACTCCAGCAGACGAATCGCCCCCTCGAGCGCTGGTCGAGGCTGATCGGCTGGCCCGGAATGCTTTCCCGAAGGCCTGCCGCAGCGCTGCAGCGATACCGTGTGGGTGTACGTCAGGGTCCCGGTGGCCGATGCGACCGGATAGGTATCCCGCGGAAAGTGAACAGGAGACCGGCTTCTTGTTTTTGCTCAGCTCTTTCGCTTTCTGTCCGTGATCACCCGTGAAGAACGAAAATCTCCTTTGGTCGCTTCACCGGAAGTTGGACCGGTCGGGTGTAGATTATGGACGAAGGACCCGAAGGAACAGCCATGACGCCCAGAGTCGAGTACAGCGAACGCTTTCCGGACCTCCGAAACGCCATGCGGGGCCTCGAGCACTTCGTCCACCAGAGTGGCCTCGATCCGACGCTCCTGGAACTCGTGAAACTGCGGGCATCGCTGATCAACGGGTGTGCGTATTGCGTCGACATGCACACGAAGGTGGCGCGATCGCAGGGCGAGACGGAACAGCGGCTCTACGAGGTCAGCCTCTGGCGCGAGGCGCCGTTCTTCACGGAGCGCGAGCGGGCGGCGCTTGCCTGGACCGAAGCGGTGACGCTCGTCAGCGTCGACCACGTGCCCGATGAGGTGTACGAGCTGGCGCGACAGCACTTCGACGAGAAGGACCTGGTCGCCTTGACGGCCGCGATCGTGGCGATCAACGGGTGGAACCGGCTGGCGGTCGCCTTTCGCACCGTGCCCGGCAAGTTCCAGCTTGGCCATCAGACGACCAGCAATCAGACGGAGTCCGGTATGCGCGTCGATCCTGAGACGACCGGCCGATGAGTGAAGGACGGCCCGCAGGCCGTCCAAGGCCGGGGGGACAGGATGTCAGATACTTTCGATCCGCCGACACCGCACCGGCGACCGCCCTCGCCGCCGTTGGCTGTGGCGTATCTCGAATTCGATCTCGCGAGAGAAATCGGTCAGCTCCACCGCGAACCGGAATGGGAAAACGGGAAGAACGCTAAAACACTCGTCAAATACCATGACTTTCACGTGGTGCTGACGACGTTGCGCGCGCGGGCGCGGATGCCGGGCAATCTGCTGACCCTCGACCGTGGACTTCCTCACGACGTCGAAGCCCTTGAAGATAGCGCGCTCCTCCTGACCATCGCATGGCCAGGGCGATGACCGGAGGCACGTCGACGATTGCACGATCGCCTTCGTGATCGTCCTTCCGTCCGCTCGAGCGCAGGCCGTTTCCACCGCTCATGTTTCGTGCAAGCCACTCTTGCGCCACCCAAATCGAGGCAGGACATTGCCATGGTACGTGCTGCGAAATCCAAGGTATCGAAAAGGTCCCAGAAGTCGGCCGGCAAGACGGCACCCAAGTCCGCGAAGTCCGCGCCGAGCGAGTCTGAAGCGCCTGTGGCTGCCCGTGACACCAATGACCGGAAAGGCCCGTTGCCGAACAAGGAAGTGATCCTCAAGGCCTACCGCGACATGCTCCTGATCCGCCGCTTCGAAGAGAAGGCGAGCCAGCTCTACGGCCAGGGCGCCATCGCCGGCTTCTGCCATCTCTACATCGGCCAGGAGGCCGTCGTGGTGGGCATGCTCGCTCATGCCAAGCCAGAGGACACGGTCGTCACCACCTACCGCGACCATGGCCACATGCTCGCCTGCGGCATGTCCCCCAAGGGCGTGATGGCCGAGCTCACGGGCCGCCAGGCCGGCTACTCCAAGGGCAAGGGCGGCTCGATGCATATGTTTTCCAAGGAGAAGAACTTCTACGGCGGCCACGGGATCGTCGGCGCCTCGGTGCCGATCGGGACCGGGCTTGGTTTCCTGCATCGTTATCGCGGCAGCGATGCCGTGTCGCAGACCTATTACGGCGACGGCGCGGCCAACCAGGGTCAGGTGCACGAAAGCTTCAACATGGCGGCTCTGTGGAAGCTGCCGGTGCTCTTCATCGTCGAGAACAACCAGTACGGCATGGGCACCTCGGTCGAGCGCGCGTCCGCTAGCGCGGACTTCTACCGCCGCGGCGAGCCGTTCGGCATTCCCGGCAGGAAGGTCGATGGCATGGACATTCTGGAGGTGATGGCGGCCGGCAGGGACGCCATCAACCATTGTCGCGCCGGCAGAGGCCCGTTCATCCTGCAGATGGAGACCTATCGCTATCGCGGCCATTCGATGTCGGACCCGGCGCGCTACCGCACCCGCGAGGAGGTGAATACAGTGCGCGAGAAGCGCGATCCCATCAAGACGCTCGCGAACGTCTTGTTGAACGATTTCAAGATCTCGCGCGATGCGATCGAGAAGATCGACGACGGAGTCAAGAAGCTGATAGCCGACGCTGCGGACTTCGCAATGACCTCGCCCGAGCCCGACCCCGCCGAGCTCTATACCGGCGTTCTTGTGGAGGCCTGACAGGATGGCAGTTCCCGTTCTGATGCCGGCGCTGTCGCCGACGATGACCGAAGGCAAGCTCGTCCGGTGGCTCAAGCAGGAGGGCGACGAGATTGTCTCGGGCGACGTCATCGCCGAGATCGAGACCGATAAGGCCACGATGGAGGTGGAAGCGGCCGACGGCGGCACGCTCGGCAAGATCCTGGTGAAAGAGGGTACGGAGGGTATCGCTGTCAACGCACCGATCGCCGTCTTGCTGAAAGCGGGCGAGGACCAGTCCGCGGCCGAGGCGGCCGCACAGGAGGCCGAGCAGGGCGCCGATGCTCACACCGCTCGCGTCGCGCCACCGAAGGCGCCGCCGCCCGCCGACGTCGATCCGCGCTTCTACGAGAACACGAAGAAGATCACCGTGCGCGAGGCGCTGCGCGACGCCATGGCCGAGGAGATGCGCCGCGACGAGGACGTCTTTCTGATGGGCGAGGAGGTCGCCGAATACCAGGGCGCCTATAAGGTGAGTCAGGGCCTGCTCGATGAGTTCGGTTCGCGCCGCGTGGTCGACACGCCGATCACCGAAGCGGGCTTCGCCGGCCTGGGTGTCGGCGCTGCCTTCGGCGGTCTCAAGCCGATCATCGAGTTCATGACCTTTAACTTTGCCATGCAGGCCATGGACCACCTGATCAACTCCGCCGCCAAGACGCGGTACATGTCGGGCGGCCAGATCGCGTGCCACATGGTGTTTCGCGGCCCCAACGGCGCCGCCGCCCGCGTCGCGGCCCAGCATTCGCAGGACTATTCGAGCTGGTATGCCCATATTCCTGGCCTCAAGGTGATCGCGCCCTATGCGGCCGACGACGCCAAGGGCCTGCTCAAGGCGGCGATCCGCGACCCCAATCCGATCATTTTCCTCGAGCACGAGATGCTCTATGGCCACTCGGGCGAGGTGCCGACCGATCCTGAGTTCGTGGTGCCGATCGGCAAGGCGCGCGTCGTGCGCGAGGGCTCCGGCGTTACCATCGTCGCGTTCTCGCGCATGATGGACCTTGCGCTCCAGGCCGCCGATCAGCTCGTCGACGAAGGCATCGACGCCGAGGTGATCGACCTGCGCACGCTTCGTCCACTGGACACGGATACCATCGTGCGCTCGGTCGAGAAGACCAACCGCATCGTCTCGGTCGAGGAGGGCTGGCCCTATGCGGGCATCGGCTCCGAGATCGCGGCGCGTATCATGGAACACGCGTTCGACTACCTCGATGCGCCGCTCTATCGCGTGTGCGCGGCGGACGTGCCGATGCCCTACGCGGCCAACCTCGAGACGTTGGCGTTACCGAGCGTCGAGGACGTGATCGAGGGCGTGCGCAAAGTCACGTATCGGGGCTGAGGGGTCGGCCGAAGGGGAGAACACATGGCGATCGCCATCAGGATGCCGGCTCTATCGCCCACGATGACCGAGGGCAAGCTCGCGAGGTGGCTGAAGAAGGAAGGCGACGAGATCGTCTCGGGCGACGTCATCGCTGAGATCGAAACCGACAAGGCCACGATGGAAGTGGAAGCCGCCGATGACGGCACGCTCGGGAAGATTCTTGTCAATGAAGGCACCGAGGGGATCGCGGTCAACGCACCGATCGCCGTCTTGCTGGAAGAGGGCGAGGACGAGTCCGCGCTCGACGGCGTCGTGAAGCAGGCGGAAGCTGAGGCCGAGGCGAAGGCGGCCCACGTCAGGGCGCCCGCCCAGCCCGCCCGCCCCGCCAAGGACGACGCGAACGAAGCGCCGAAGGCGGAGCAACCCGATGAGGCGCCGAAAGCCCCGCCGCAGGCGGCGCCTGCTCCCGCACCGAGACCTCGGGCCGTCCCGCAGGCGGCCTCGCCGGTCGAAAGAGACGGCCGCATCTTCGCCTCGCCGCTGGCCAGGAGGATGGCCAGGGACGCCGGTCTCGACCTCGCACGCATTTCGGGCTCTGGCCCGCACGGACGCGTGATCAAGGCGGACGTCGAACCCTTGATCGCGTCCGGCGGCGCCACGGCGATGGCGAGCGGCATCTTCGCCGGGATGGGCCGGTCGTTCGGCGCGGCGCGCGCCACCGTCGAGCCGCATTCGAGCATGCGCAGGTTGATCGCCAGGCGGCTTACCGAATCGGCGCAGACCGTGCCGCACTACTACGTCACGATGGAGTGTGACATCGGCGCGTTGCTGGCGGTGCGCAGGGAAATCAACGACACGGACGAAACGCTGCGCCTCTCGATTAACGATTTCGTCATCCGCGCCACCGCGCTCGCGCTGCGCCAGGTGCCCGACGCCAACGTTGCCTGGACGGACGAGGGCATGCAGATCTTCGATGCCGCCGATATTTCCGTCGCCGTGGTGACGGAGGCGGGCGGTCTCATGACACCGATCGTACGCGCTGCCGACAAGAAGGGCCTTGCCACCATCTCAGCGGAGGCGAAAAACCTTGCGGCCCGGGCGCGTACGGGCAGGCTCGCGCCCGAGGAATACCAGGGGGGCACGTTCTCGATCTCCAACATGGGCATGTTCGGCGTGCGCGAATTCACGGCGATCATCAACCCGCCCCAGTCCGGCATCCTGGCGGTCGGCGCCGGTGAGGAGCGCGTCGTCGTCCGCCATGGCGAGATGACGATCGCCAGGATGATGACGCTGACGATGTCGTGCGACCATCGTGCGGTGGACGGCGTTCTCGGCGCGAAATTGCTCGGTGCCATCAAAGAACTGATCGAGCACCCCGTCCGGCTCATTCTTTAGTCTTCCAGTCATTCGCGAAGAAGGGATGACCACTTGGCCGAAACATCCTTCGATCTGATCGTCATCGGCGGTGGCCCCGGCGGCTACGTCGCCGCCATCCGTGCGGCCCAGCTCGGTATGAAGACCTGCGTGGTCGAGCATGAGAACATCGGCGGCATCTGCCCCAACTGGGGCTGCATCCCGACGAAGGCGCTGCTGCGCACGGCGGGGAGCCTGCTCGACCGAGGCCTGCCGCGCGACGTCGAGGCGTGCAGGACAGCGTGTTGCGGCTGACGATCGCCTGGCCGGGTCGCCAGTAGCGAGTGCCCGGACGGCGTGCCCCTCAGGTCGTCCGCGCCGATCGTCCCATACCGGCGAGCCAGCCGACGAGACCCGCGAACGTGAGTGTCCAGGCGGCCAGCGCCACGAAGATGAACACGCGGGCGATGATCGCGAGCGAGGGCACGTCGATCGCCTGCGCCAGCCGCCACGTGCATGCGGTATACATGCCGAATGGGAACACGGCACCCCAGTACAGCGGATCGTAGCGCAGCGGAAAGCGCTTAACCCCGTGTCGCCAGACGCCCAGGATCACCAGCATCGGGATCCACCAGGTCGCCGTGGCCCAGAAGAGCAGCGTGAGCCCTTTCAGGAACGGCAGCAATTGTGAGAGCAACGCGGACTGCGGAGCTTCGAGGATCAGAAAGCTCCCCGCGAGCGCGGAGATCGCCACCGCACCCATGTTGATCCAGTACGGCGGCGCCAGGTCCGACGCCTCCAGCACGAAGAACATGTAGCGATAGAAGATGAGCGAGATGATCCAGATGTAGAGCATGCCCGCGCCCAGCCACATGCTCAGACAGAAGAGCAGCACCTCCTGCGCGTGCGTCCCGAAGCCGGATGCGAGCTGCGCCCCGAGGACGACGATCGACTGTGGCGCCACCACCGCCAGCAGCCACCCGCCGTTGATGCCCTCGGCGAGCGTCGGCTTGATCGGCTTGACGGTCAAGGCCGTGAAGATTCCGTAGGTCAGCATCACCCAGAAGACAATGGCCAGGATCCACAGCGCGAGAGCGACCGACCGTACACCGGTGATGAGGAGGGTCTGGATCCCCAGGGCGGCCGTGGCCACAACGATCGTGAAGAAGCCGACCGCGCGCGTGTGGTCCGTGAGATCCGCCGCGACTCGTGCGGGATACCACGCGAGGCGCAGGATCGTCAGGGCCACGAGGACCAGGGCGAAGAGCACGTTTGCGGGCAGAAGCGCCACGGCAATCGTGCGGAAGCCGACGAGCAGGGAGGCGACGGACACGGCACCGGTGGCCATCACCATCGCGAAAGAGGCCGGGTGGAGATCGGCCACGAGCGAGCGGCCGAGCCGCCACTGCTGCCCCATGGGGATATCTTATCTCGCGGCAGCCAGTGATGCCGCCCATGGAAACAGCACGTTGTGTTCGAGATGGACGTGGAAAAGGCATCTCCCTCTCCATGGTCCCGCTTCCTCCGTTGGCGGCATCGGATCGCGAGCAGGCGCGAATCCGTCGCCGAAGCGGCCCGACGTGCCCCGGCAGACAGCGTCAGGATATCGAGCGGCGCCTCCGCGATCGTTGCGCGGGTCGCAACGTTGCACGCCATGGGGAGCTCGGGCCGCAATCGCAATGGCGTCGCTCGATGGTCTCGTCCTGATTACGGGCGTCCCGGCGATCGCCCTGCCTCTCCGCCAGCGAGATCGACGACATCGTGGTGTTCATTGAAACGCTGACGGACGGCTACCGCGGCCGATCCGCGCCCTGACGAGGTCCGCCCGCGGGCCAAACCGCGCCAGGACCGCGGTGACGCGCGAAGCACATCAGCGGGCGCGCGTGGCGGTGATCTCGAGCCACAGCGACGCATACCCTCCGGCCGGATAGACGGCATGCCGCGCCGGACGATCCGACAGCAGCGCCATCGACGCGGTCGCCGCCAGCAGCACCTCGGTCATCACGCGCAGTTCGAGGCGCGCGAGCGGCGCACCGGGGCAGACGTGAATCCCCGCGCCATACAGCAGGTTGTCGGCGGGATCGCGATCGGGACGGTACTGGTCCGCGTCGGCGAAGGCCCGCGGATCCCGATTGGCGGCAACCCAGTTGACCACGACCCGATCGTCCCGCTCGATCCGCCGCTCGCCGATGGTCGTCGGGCCCGTGGCCACGCGGCGGTTGTCCACCAGTGGGCCGTGCAGCCGGAGGATCTCGTCGATGGCCGAGGGCAGGCCCGCCGGATCGCGGCGCAGCCGCTCCTGCTCGTCAGGCCGCTCGGCCAAAAAGCGGGCGATGATCCCGACCGACGCCGCGATGGTCCCCACTTCGCCCATCGTGCAGTTGCGGAGCACGCTCACGATGGCGGCGCGGTCGATGGGGCGCCCGCCGACACGCTCGCGGAGCAGCGACTCCGTCAGATCGCGCGGCGCGGCGGGACCCGCGCCGTTGCGCACGTGGAGCAGATCGTCGACCAGCCTCTCGAACTCCGTGGCGACGGCGGCGGTCTCCGACTGGTCGCGCGCGAGGGTCGCCTCGTGATTGCGGTGCGCCCACTCGATGAGCGGTATCGAGAGGGCGACTGGCCATCCGAAATACGCGCACTGAGCCTCGGCGGCAAAGGGCAGGCCGAGGGTTCGCATGACGTCGACCCTTACCGGCGAGGCCGCCGGCGCGCCTCGCGGCGGCCGACACACGGCGCCCCCCAGCGCGGACGCCAGCCGCCGGCATTCCGGCTCGAATGCCGCGACGCGTTCGGCGGAGAAGTAGGTCTCGATCACGCAGCGATACGCCGTGTGCTCGGGTGGATCCATCCCGTTGGGCACCGAGGGATGGCGAGAGACGATGTTGCTGAACGTCGACGCGTCGCCCACGACGCGCACGATATCCGCATGACGGAAGACGGTCCACTGCGCCCGCCCGTCGTGTGCGACCGGACAACGTTCGCGCATGGCGTCGTAAGCGGCGCGCGGATCCGCCGCGACATCCGGGTCAACCGGGGGACACTCCGGCGCCGGCCCAACGCGAGGGGTGTCGGGGCCGCGACGGGGTCGTGTGTCCATTTCTGTCCATTCTACCGGTCCCGGGACGCCGGGCCGCGGTCTCAGGGCGGCAGCCGTGTCGGACGCCAGCGAGGCGGCCGACAGTGTCGGAAGGACTGGCGTGGGTGACGCTGACTGGGCGGCGTGCCCGGCGAAGCGGAAAATCACCGGCATGGGCGTGTGATGCACGGCGCTGGCACCGTGCCGGTTGTGCTCGGTGAGCGGAATGGAGCGTGTCCTCCGGTTGCTGCGTCCGCCAGCACTCAGCACGACCTGTGCCGACCAGGCCGACCGTTCGAAGGCGCGCGTGCGCCGGCCGCGCGCGACCGACGCGCTTGTAAGTCCCGTGTAAGCGCCCATCGATACAACACCCACGTGCCCGGACACGCACGGGCCCAAGCCGTGGGGGACCGGATGACGAGTGGCGTATTGGCTGTCGGACGTGTACTGGCAACGATTGCGGTCGTCCTGCTGGCCTGGGCGCCGATCAAGGCGCATGCGCAGACCGGCGCGGAGCGTTTCGCGGCGGTCTGCATCCCCTGCCATACGATCGGCGGAGGCCGGGGTGTGGGCCCGGACCTCAAAGGCGTCAACGAGCGCCGGTCCGCGGAGTGGTTGCTCGCCTACATGACGTCTCCGCAGAAGATGATCAGCAGCGGCGATCCGGTCGCCGTCCAGCTCCACAAGGAATACACCATCGTCATGCCGGATTTCGGGCTCTCGCCGACTGAGATCCGGGAAGTCCTCGCCTACATCGCCTCGGCCAGCGGTGCCCCGCCAACCGCGCCCGCGGCCCCTCAGCGCGCTGCGACGCCGGAGGACATCCATCTGGGGCAGGACCTGTTCCAGGGCCATGTGCGCTTGTCGAACGGCGGCCCCGCCTGCAACTCGTGCCACGACGTCCGCAACGACGCGGTGATCGGCGGCGGCATTCTGGCCGTCGAGCTCACGGCGGTCTTCGGGCGCGTGGGAGCATCCGGAATTCACGCCATCCTGGGCAGCCCGCCGTTTCCGGTCATGCAGGCGGCCTACCGGCTCCACCCGCTGATAGACGACGAAATCTTCGCCCTGGTGAGTTTCCTCAAGGACGCCGACCAGCATCAGGCATTTCAGCATCCACGTGACTACGGGTTGCGGCTCTTCTACACCGGCCTCATCGGCTTCGCCGTCCTTATGGCTCTGTTCGCCCTGTTCGGGCGACGGCGCCGGAAGCATCCAGTGTTCGGGGACGTCTTCGAGCGGCAGATCCGGACCCGATGACACCCGGCGGCCAGTGGCAGCGACGCGAGCGGGCTACGAACGAATCGGAGAGATAGAGACATGAGCTGGATTCAAGACGTCATCTCCCCCAAGACGCGAGAGTGGGAGGAGTTCTACCGCAATCGCCTCCAGCACGATCGCATCGTCCGGAGCACGCACGGCGTCAACTGCACGGGAGGCTGCTCCTGGCAGATCCACGTCAAGGACGGCATCGTCGTCTGGGAGACGCAGGCGCTCGACTATCCGTTGCTCGAGGAGTCGCTGCCGCCCTACGAGCCGCGAGGCTGCCAGCGCGGCATCTCGTATTCCTGGTACCTCTACAGTCCGCTGCGGATCAAGTACCCGCTCATCCGCGGCGCCCTGCTCGACGCCTTCGAGAAGGAGAAGGCGGCCGCCAACGGCGACGCGGTCCTCGCCTGGGCGAACCTGCAGAAGGATCCGGTAAAGCGGGCGGCGTACCAGCAGGCCCGAGGCAAGGGTGGATTCCGCCGGACGACCTGGGATGCCGTGCTGGAAGTGATGGCAGCCGCGAACATCTACACGGCCAAGACGCACGGTCCGGACCGGGTGTTCGGCTTCTCGCCAATTCCCGCCATGTCGATGCTGAGCTTCGCTTCCGGCGCGCGGTTCCTGCAGCTGTTCGGCGGGGCGCACCTGAGCTTCTACGACTGGTATTGCGACCTGCCCCCGGCGTTCCCTGAAATCTGGGGCGAGCAGACCGACGTCTGCGAAAGCGCCGATTGGTACAACGCCAAGATGATCGCGGACATGGGCGCGTGCCTGAACATGACGCGCACCCCGGACTGTCACTTCTTCGCCGAGTCCCGCCACAACGGCACGAAGGCGGTGGTCTTCTCGCCCGACTTCAGCCAGGTGTGCAAGTACGCCGACCAGTGGGTGCCGCTGCACGCGGGCAGCGACGGGGCATTCTGGATGGCCGTGTCCCACGTGATCCTCGAGGAGTTTCACCACGAGAAGGCGACGCCCTACTTCATCGACTACGTCAAGAAATACACCGACAGCCCGTTCCTCGTGAAGCTCGAAAAGACCGGCACGCACTACACGCCGGGTCGCCTCGTGCGCGCCAACGAAATGGCGACGTGGAAGGACATCGAGAACGGCGACTGGAAGTTCCTGAATATCGACCAGACGAGCAATGCGCTCGTGGTCCCGAAGGGCGGCATCGGGCACCGGTGGGACAAGACCCCCGGCAACTGGAACACGCTGCACGAGAATGCGATCGACGGGACGCCGTACGACCCGATGTTGACGCTGCTCGGCAATCGCGACGATACGCTCCCGGCAGAGTTCACTGATTTCGGCCGCAACACCGTTGCCGTCCGCAACGTGCCCGTCAGGTACCTCAAGACCACCGAGGGCCGCGTCGCGGTGACGACGGTCTACGACCTCATGATGGCGCAGTATGGCGTCGGGCGCGGCCTGCCCGGCGACTACCCGAAGGACTACACGGACCCGAATGCGGCCTACACCCCCGCCTGGCAGGAGATCCTGACAGGGATCGACTCGAAGACGGTGCTTCAGTTCGCCCGGGAGTGGGCGAGCACCGCGGAGGCGACCCAGGGCAAGTGCATGATTATCGTCGGCGCGGGCATCAACCACTGGTACCACGGCAACCTGATGTACCGCGCCGGGGCCATGGCCCTGATGCTGACAGGCTGTGTCGGCAAGAACGGCGGCGGCCTCAATCACTACGTCGGCCAGGAGAAGCTCGCACCGGTGGACTCCTGGGCGGCGATCGCCTTCGCCAAGGACTGGCAGGGGCCGAGCCGCCTGCAGCAGGCCCCGCTCTGGCACTACATCAACACCTGCCAGTACCGCTATGACGGGCAGTTCTCGCGCTACGACGCGGTGCCGAAGAACGACCGGACGGCCCAGCATACGGCCGACACGATCTACCAGTCCGTGCGCATGGGCTGGATGCCTTACTATCCCCAGTTCGAGAAGAACCCGCTGGAGTTGGCGCGTGAAGCCACGGCCGCCGGTGCGACGACCGATGCCGAGATCGTGGAGCACGTGGCCGAGAAGCTGAAGAGCAAGACGCTTCGATACTCGATCGCCGACCCGGACGCTGAAGTCAATTTTCCGCGCATCTGGTACATCTGGCGCGGTAACGCGCTGCTCGCGAGCATGAAGGGGCACGAGTATGCTCTCAAGCATTACCTGGGAACCCACCACAACGCCATCGCCAAGGACTCGGACGAGCACCCGGCGGAGGTGAACTGGCAGGACGTGGCGCCGACAGGGAAGATGGATCTCGTCGTCGATCTGAACTTCCGGATGGATTCGTCGGCTCTCTACTCGGACATCGTCCTGCCGGCCGCCTCCTGGTACGAGAAGACGGACCTCAACACGACGGACATGCATTCCTTCATTCACCCCATGTCGCAGGCGGTTGCGCCTGTCTGGGAGTCGAAGTCGGACTGGGACATCTTCAAGGCCCTCGCGAAGGCGACAAGCGAGTGCGCCGCGAAGCATTTTCCCGGCACGCACAAGGACGTGGTCGCGACGCCGCTGTCGCACGACACACCCGATGAGATCTCGCAGCCGGAGATCAAGGATTGGTACCGCGGCGAGTGCGAGGCGATTCCCGGCAAGACGATGCACAAGCTGGGAGTTGTCGACCGGGACTACACCAAGCTGTACGAGAAGTACATCTCGCTTGGCGACAAGATCCGCACGACGGGCCTGGGCGCTCACGGCAATCACTACGACTGCCAGGACGTCTACGACGAGCTCGTCACCTCCAACCACTTTCCGACAGAAGTCATCGACGGCAAGGCCTATCCGTCGCTGCGCGAGGACATTCATGCGGCCAACGTCCTCTTGCACCTCTCCACACTGACAAACGGCAAGCTCGCCGTGCGGGCGTACAAGTACATGGAGAAGAAGACAGGGCTGGCGCTGGCCGATCTGGCCGAGGGCAGCAAAGACGTCCTCCTCCGCTACGCGGATCTCCAGGCGCAGCCGCGGCGATACAACACCTCCCCTGTGTGGTCGGGGCTGATGAACGACGGTCGGGCCTACGCCGCCTACACCTACAACTACGAAAGACGGGTGCCCTGGCGCACGCTCACGGGACGCCAGCACTTCTACCTCGATCAGGAGCTGTACATCGCCTACGGCGAGCACCTGCCGACCTACAAGCCGTCACCGAGACCGGAGGCCTATGGCGACCTGAAAGAGACCCTCGCGGCGGGCGAGGCTCTGGCCCTCAACTGCATCACACCGCACGGCAAGTGGCACATCCACTCCACCTACATGGAGAACCAGCGGATGCTCACCCTGTCGCGCGGCTGCGAGCCCTGCTGGCTGAGCGAGGCCGACGCGGCGGCTCTGGGGATCCTGGACAACGACTGGGTCGAGGTCTACAACGACCACGGGGTGTACTGCACCCGGGCGTGCGTCAGTTCGCGCATCCCGAGGGGGCTCTGCATCGTCTACCACGTGCCCGAGCGCACGGTAGGCATTCCGAAATCACAGGTGCGGGGCAACCGGCGCGCCGGAGGCCACAACAGCCTCACCCGCATTCACCTGAAGCCGAACTTCCTGAATGGCGGCTACGCACAGTTCTCCTTCCACCTCAACTACTGGGGGCCCGTCGCGCCGCAACGGGACACGCACGTCATTGTCAAGAAAATGACCGCGGTTACCTTCTGAAGAGAGCACAACGATGGATATCCGATCGCAAATCTCCATGGTCTTCCATCTTGACAAGTGCATTGGCTGCCATACGTGTTCGATCGCGTGCAAGAACATCTGGACCGATCGCAAGGGCGCCGAGTACATGTGGTGGAACAATGTCGAGACGAAGCCGGGGACGGGGTATCCCGGCAAGTGGGAAGACCAGGAGATTTACAAGGGGGGGTGGGTCCGGGACGACAAGGGCCGTATCCATCTGCGCGGTGCGGGGAAGAAGAAGGGGCTCATCAACATCTTCCACAATCCGAACCTGCCAGCGATCGAGGACTACTACGAGCCGTTCACCTACAACTATCTGAACCTGATCGAGGCGCCTGCCGGCGACGACCAGCCGACGGCGCGCCCTGTGTCCCTCATCACCGGCAAGCCGATGGACGTCAAGATGGGGCCCAACTGGGATGACGACCTCAGCGGCACGCCGGACTACGCGCGAAACGACCCGAACCTGAAGAACCTGACGCCGGCCGAGCGGGACGCCATGTTCCAGCTCGAACGCATGGCGTTCTTCTACCTGCCGCGGATCTGCAACCACTGCCTCAACCCGGCGTGCGTGGCCTCGTGTCCGTCCGGCGCGATCTACAAGCGCGGCGAAGACGGCATCGTCCTGATCAATCAGAAGGTGTGCCGGGCATGGCGCATGTGCGTGACCGCTTGTCCGTACAAGAAGTCCTACTACAACTGGCACACAGGCAAGTCCGAGAAGTGCATCCTGTGCTTTCCGCGGATGGAGGCGGGCGACGCGCCGGCGTGCATGCACTCCTGCGTGGGACGGATCCGCTATCTCGGCGTCCTTCTCTACGACGCCGACAGGATCGAGTCGGCGGCCTCGGCCGATGAGAAGGACCTGGTGAGGGCGCAGCTCGACATCATCGTCGACCCGTTCGACGAGAGCGTGATTGCCTCGGCGGAGCGGAACGGGATTCCGGACTCGACGATCAAGGCGGCCCAGAACTCGCCGACCTACAGGTTCGTGAAGGAGTGGGGTCTGGCGCTGCCGCTGCACCCGGAGTTCCGTACGCTGCCGATGCTCTTCTACGTCCCGCCGCTCCTTCCCGTCATGGCGTCGGTGACGCAGTCCGATGCCGCACAAAAGGACGAGCTGCATCCCATGCAGAAGACGTGGCCTGACAACTGGCTCTACGACACCAGCACCGATGGGCTCTTCGGGACCATCGAGCAGGCCCGCTTCCCGCTCGAGTACCTAGCCAGTCTGTTCGGTGCGGGCGACACCGCACCCGTGGCCGACCGCCTCAAGAAGCTGATGGCCGTGAGGATCTATCGCCGCTGGAAGACAGTGGGCGACCTTTCGGAGGCGACGGCGAACCGTGGGCTATCGGAAACCGGGCTGACAACCGAATCCGCCGAAGCCATCTACTACTTGACATCACTGGCGAAATTCGACGATCGGTTCGTCATTCCACCCGCCCACCGCGAACAGGCGATCGAGATGATCGAGTTCACCGGCGATGTGAAGGGCTCGAGTGGCTTCGGTTTCCGCGAAAGGCCCGAACGTGGACTCTGACCTGCCCGTCACTCACTACGACGCCCTGGCCGGCATCTTTGCCTATCCGGGCCCCGGCTACGAGGCGGCGATCAGCCGGACCGTCGCGAGCCTTGCCGGGCCGTACCCGCGTGCGGCGCAGCAGATGGAAGCGTTCCTTGACCAGCTGCCGGGGTGCGATCTCGTCGTGCTGCAGGAGCTGCACACGCGAACCTTCGACGTCCAGGCGATTACATCGCTCGACATCGGCTACACGCTGTTTGGCGAGGACTACAAGCGCGGTGCGCTGCTCGCCAACCTCAGCGCCGAGCACGGGCGCGCCGGCCACGACTGCGGGCATGAGCTTGGCGATCACCTGACGAACGTGCTGTGCCTGCTGCCGCGGATGGCGGACGCCGAGGTGCGCGAGGACTTCGTCCGGCTGCTGCTCGTTCCCGCTCTGCGGGCGATGATTGCCGAATTCGAGCCCGAGCGCATGGCGAAGAAGGAAGACCTGTACCGACGACACCACAAGACGGTCATCGAGTCAGCCGCAGGCGACAGGCGTACGGCCTATCGTCACGCGCTCGAAGCCGTAGCCGAGGTGCTTCGGGAGGACTTCAGCCTGAGTGATGGAGAGTCGACCGACGGGGAGTCGAAGTTCGCCGGGGCTGTCGATTCCGAGATGGTGATCGAGAGCTGCGGCACCTGCGTCCTCAACACGAAAGGTGTGCAATGAACCTGCGGACGCTATTGGCTGACCTGCCCCACACGTTCCTGTTCGTGGGGCTGCCCTATGCGGCGGTCTTGAGCTTCTTCGTCGGTACGATTCTGCGGTACCGGGCGAAGCCGTTCGGGGTCTCGTCACTGTCGTCGCAGTTTCTCGAGACCCGGCGATTGTTCTGGGCCGTGCTGCCTTTTCACATCGGGATTCTCGCCGTGTTCTTCGGACACCTCTCGGCGTGGCTGCTGCCGGGAACGCTGTTGCTCTGGAACAGCTATCCGGCGCGCCTGATCGTGCTGGAGGTGTCGGCCTTCACCTTCGGCCTCTGCGTGTTCGCCGGACTTGCCGGTCTCCTGCTTCGCAGGCTGACAAACCAGCGCGTCAGGATGGAGACATCACGGATGGACGTGGCGCTCGAACTGCTCCTGCTCGCGCAGACGATCCTCGGGTTGTGGATTGCCCTCGGGTATCGCTGGGGGTCGTCCTGGTTCGCCGCCGATCTCGCGCCGTATCTCACGTCGCTGGTCAAGCTCGATCCGAACATCGCCGCGATAAGTGCGATGCCAACCGTCATCCAGTTGCACGTCGTGGGTGCCTTTGCCATCCTGGCGATGTTCCCGTTCACCCGTCTCATGCATCTTCTGGTCGTCCCGCTCCACTATCTCGTCCGACCCTATCAGCGCGTCATCTGGAACTGGGATCGGAAGGCGATACGCGATCCCGCGACGCCGTGGAGCAAGGCGCGACCGAGGAACAACTGAGCGTGGAGGTGTGGTCATGTCGGTGTCGAAATGGCAGCTGCAGCAAATCGATCCTCTGACGAAACAGCCCGAGGTCGGAGCGCCCGACATGGGGATGTCCCCGATGGACCCGCCAGAGGTCTACTCGCCACCCGCCGTCGACGAGGTGGCCGTCGATGACATGCACCCGTTCCTCAGGGGGTTGTGCGAGGAGCACGCCGCCCTGAGCCACGTGCTCGGCGTCGTCGAAGAGGCGCTCAAGACGATCAAGGCGACGGGGTTCACCGCCGAAGTCGAGGCGGCGCTTCTCGGATTCTGCCAGGTCGTGGAGTACGACTTCGTCCCGCACAGCCGACGTGAAGAGATCGCGCTGTTTCCGATGCTGCACGACCGGCTGATTGCCGATGGCGAGCACGGTACGGGGAAGGACCCGATGACGCCGGTCGACATCATGCTGGCCGACCACCTCAAGGTGATTCAGTTCTCGGCCGTGGTGGACAGCCTTGTCAGGCTCGCCTCGCGCCTGGTTGACGACAACTCGGCGCTCATCCTGCGAGACGCCGCGGTGAGGCACACCAGGAACTTGGTGGCGCTCCTGCGCCTGCACATGTTCCGGGAAGAGAATATCCTGTTCACGTCCGCCCACCGCCTCATTCAGACGTCCCAACTGGACCGCATGCCATTCGGAGTCAGCGGGCCGACCGAGTGCGATCGCTCGGGTGGTTGATCGTGACGTCGTTCCGCGCCGCCGAGCAGGAGCGAGTCCGGGGGGTGATTCGCCGGCTCGCGCTGAATCTGGCCGGCGCGGGCGCCCGGATGGGTGGTGTGGCAAGAAGGAGGATGTCATGACGGAAACCACCATTTCCCGGGACTACGCCGATGACCACGACCGCTTGGACGAGCTGTTCAGGCCACCGCCAGAGGCCGGGCTACTCGAGGTCCTCGCCGCACACAACTGGAAGGAAGAGCACATCCTTTATCCGAGGCTCGACCAAGAGGTGACGGCCGAGAAACGGCGTCAGGTGTTTCTCGGCATGGCGGCGCCCGAGTGAGCCGCGTGACGATCATGCAGCACGTTCGGCCTGAGGGGCCGGGCGCTATCGCGGAGGCCTGGCGCGTTCGGAGATGCGATCTCCCGTTGATCCGGGTCCACGAGGGGCAGCCGGTTCCGGTGTCGATCGACGGCATCGGCGGGCTCGTCGTCTTGGGCGGGCCGAGCCAGGCGTGTGGGCGGGGGGCTGACTTGCTCGACGGGCAACGGAAGCGACCGATGCAACCTGCCCGGCCGGCCTGATCGGACAGGAGTGCGATGGCGATTCTCGACACGCTGCGCCGGCCTCTTGGCACACTGCGTCTCTCAGTCACCGACCGCTGCAACCTGCGGTGCCATTACTGCATGCCCGAGCAGCAGTACGTCTGGCTGCCGCAGCGGGACGTCCTGAGCTTCGAAGAGATTGGTCGGTTGGCCGACCTGTTCGCCGAGGTCGGGGTCGATCGCGTGCGGCTCACAGGCGGCGAACCGCTGCTGCGTCGCGACTTGCCCAACCTGGTGGCCCTGCTGGCGGCGCGGCCATGGCTACGCGACCTGGCGCTGACCACCAACGGCGTGTATCTAGCCGATCTGGCCCGTGACCTGAAGCGGGCGGGCCTGCATCGCGTGACGGTCAGCCTCGATACGCTGCGTCGGGATCGCTTTCAACGTCTCGCGCGCATCGACGCGCTGCCGCGCGTACTTGCCGGCATCGACGCAGTTTGCCGCACCGGCTTTCCCGGTCTCAAGATCGACGCCGTCGTCACGCGCGGCGACAATGACGACGAGTTGGTGGAACTCGTGGAATTCGGGCGCCAGATCAACGCCGAGGTCCGGTTTATCGAGTACATGGACGTCGGCGGTGCTACACGCTGGCGTCCGGAGGCTGTCGTTTCCCGCCAGGAAATGCTGGACCAGCTCGCGGCACATTACGGTCCGATCGCTCGGCTCGAGCAATCCTCCTCGGCCCCGGCCACAAGGTTTCGGCTGCCGGACGGCCGCACGTTCGGCATCATCTCGTCGACAACGCAGCCCTTCTGCCGGACATGCGATCGGGCACGGCTCACGGCCGACGGCATGCTGCTTCTGTGTCTGCACGCGCAGCTCGGGACGAACCTCAGACACCCGCTGCGTGCCGGCGCCTCGCGCGAGGCGTTGCTACAGCTCATTCGTACGGCCTGGACGGGTCGGGCGGATCGGGGCGCCGAAGGGCGCCTCGCCATGCGCGAACGAGGCCCGCGCAGCGCGACCAGCGGAGCAAACAAGGATGTGCATCAGGAAATGCACACGCGTGGAGGGTGAACGTTCGACTCGGATCGGCAGACGCCAGGGAACACAGGATGAGCCGCCTCCATCGTTGGTTGCCGCCTTGCCGAGGCGGGCGATCCGCGGGCGTGCGGGTCCTGTCGGCAGCGCGACTTGAGGGTCGAAGATGGCACCCTCGATGTCCGAATTCGTGTGATCATGGTGTCGTCGCCGGGTTGCGCCTGACGGCGACATCGGGGTGAACCACCGGCGCACAAGGACGTGACAGTGTTTTCTGGCTGGCCGGCCATCGAAGCGTCCGACCGCGAACCAGTGGACGCGGTGTTCTGGTGGCTCGTGCGGCTGCGCTGGGTGGCCGTGCTCGGGGTGGCGCTGGTGTTGGGGCTCGCCGGGCCGGTGCTCCACGCGCTTCCCTCGGACTCGGGCCCCTGGCTGTGGACCACGGCAGGCGGCCTGCTGGCCTACAATGCGCTGCTGGCGCTCCTGGGGCCACGCCGGGGCTGGCCCTGGTTGACTCGCTTCACCGGGCAGATCGCGATCGACTGTGTCGCCCTCGCGACCCTGATCCACTTCGGCGGAGGCGTCGACAACCCGTTTCTGCCGCTCTTCGTCCTCCACGTCGTCAACGCCAATATCGTGCTGTCCAGGCGTGCCGCCCTGGGCGTGCTGGGCTTTGCCTGTGCCCTCGCTTCGGCGGTGGTGCTGGCGGAGGGCACTGGTGTGCTCGCGCACCACTGCCTGCGGCCGGCAGGTGTCCTCTGCGCCGGCGGAGCCCTCGACGCGCGGACTCTGGGCACGCTCGGCGGGCTCGTGTTGACGCTCGTCGCCGCGTCACTCTTCACGCGCTTCCTCACGGTGAGGCTGCGGACGGGGCAACGGAAGCTGTCGGACGCGCTGGTCGCGCTCACTGTCGAAAAGCAGCGCCTCGCGGACACGCACGCGGCAATCGATACGGAACGCGCGCGGTTGCAGGCGATCATCGACTGCATGGGCGATGCGGTGATCTTCATGGATCCGGACGGACAGGCGCTGTTCGCCAACCAGCGGGCCCGAGAGCTCTGGCGGACCGAGGCCTCCTCGAGCCGTGTCGAGCCGTTCGACACGATGCTCCAGGAGTTCGCCAAGACCGGCACCGCATCCGCCTTCGAGCGCCGCGGTCGGTTGTTCGAAGCGACCCGCTCGGCCGTGCTGAACGCGCAGGGGCAGACGCTGGGTCTCGTCATCGTCGTCCGGGATGTCACCGATCGATTGACGATCGAGAGATATCTCATGCGCGAGGAGCAGTTGAGCGTGGTGGGCCGGCTCGCCGCGACTGTCGCCCACGAGATCAACAATCCGATTGGCGTCGTGTCCTTGTACAGCCAGCACGCGCTGTCGAAATTGCCACCGGACAGCCCCGTCTATCAGCACCTGCAGACTATTCGCCGAAGCGCGGAGAGATGTCGTGCGATCGTCGGCGGACTCCTAAAGCTGGCGCGTCAGCCGCATCCGGAGCGCAGGCAAGTCGACCTGCACCAGGTCTGCCGCGAGGTCGTCGACGAGATCCGGCCGCTCGCGGCGCACGCAGGCGTGCAGGCCTCGAGTGGCTCGCAGGCAGGCGATTCACCGGCCTGGGTCCAGGCCGACCCGGACATGCTCCACCAGGCAGTTCTCAACCTCGCGGTCAACGCTATCGAGGCGTCCGACGGCGGAACCGACATCACGGTGGGGGTTTGCGAGAACGACTCGGGTTCGGTCCTGGCCCACGCGATCGAGGTGCGCGACACTGGTCCGGGGATTGCTACGGACGATATCGCACGGATCTTTCAGCCGTTCTTCACGACCAAGACGACAGGAACCGGCCTCGGACTGTCGGTTGCCGACAATATCGTCAAGAGCCACGGTGGGCGGATCGAGGTCGAGAGCATCATGGGCGCGGGCACGATCTTCCGGATCGTGCTTTCGGAAGAGCCGCCGAGCGTTTCGACGCACGATCCGGCCGACCGGCGATCCAGCGTCCTCGCTGGGGAGGTCCGCGCATGACCGGGGGCCGCATCCTCGTGGTCGACGACAACCGGGACATGGCGAACGGAATCGCCATGCTGCTCGGCGAAGCCGACATGGCTGTGCAGGTCGCCTACTCGGCGAAGAGCGCCCTCGGCCTCATGGAGACCGAGGTCTTCCAGCTCGTGCTCAGCGACATCCGCATGCCCAGAACGAGCGGCGTGGACCTGCTCAAGAACATCCGATCGCGCTGGCCGCTGACGAAGGTCGTGTTGCTCACCGCCTACGGCAGCATCGACTCGGCGGTCGATGCGATGAAGAGCGGTGCCAGTGACTACCTGACGAAGCCCTTCGACAACGATACCCTCGTGGAGGTCGTGCGGCGGAACCTCGCGGCGGCCGCGGCGTCGGCCGGCTTCGACAGCGCCGTGGTGGGTGACGTCACGGCGGCAATCGCCGCCAACGATCTGCTTCCAGGCCTGAAGTGCGCGCTCGAAGTCCTGTTGCGGGCCACTGGAGCCGACGACGGCGAGATCTTCCTCTGTGAACCGGAAGGAAGCGATTCGCTGCTCTCGGCCTGGGCCGGATCCGACGGCGATGCGCTCAGCGAGCGGGTGCGGTTCCCGATGGGCGTCGGCTACCCGGGGATTGTCGCCGCCGCGGGCACGCCGCTGTGGCCGCAGGGCGGCCTGGGCGACGATCCGCGATACTTGAGGCGCACCGTTGTCGACGCCGGCATCCGCTCGTTCGTGGCGGTGCCCCTGCCCGGTGCACGACGAGCGCTGGGTTCGATCCACCTGATGTCGCGGCGCGACGATCTGCCGGTTCCGTCGGTCTGCGCGCTGCTCGAGCGCGCGGCCGATCCCATAAGCAACGCCGTCCGTGCCGGTCTCGGAGCGTTGCGGCAGTCGGTGGATCGCACGTGCGGCAGCCACAGCCTCGACGATCCGACAGGGCAGCCGCTGCGCGCGATCCTCGAGTTGATGCGGCAGGTCGCCGGAGCTCGCAGCGGGACACTCGCTCTGATCGACCCGCGAAGCGGCCGCCCGGACCGCGTCGTGTCGACCGGCGCAACGTCGCTCATCTGTAGCCACATCGAAGCGGGCGCCTGGGGGGAGTGTCCATCGATTACGGCCGCTCACGGACTGGTGGCCGATCCCGGCCGCCGCCAGTGGCCGGAATACTGCCGCCGAGGGCTTCCCCGCCGTGCGGCGAGCCCCTGCTGTCTGCCACTTGCCGTCGACGGTGACCTGTACGGTCTTGTCGTTCTCGACTTCGGTAGGGAGGGGACCGATCATGCGACTGGGCACCTCGTGCCGCTTCTGACGATGGCCCAGCAGGTCGCCATCAGGCTCCGGGCGCATCGCACCGGTCTCGTGGTTGCCGCCGACAGCCATGACAACGCCATCGTCGTCGAAGACCACGTGGTGCCGCCTCTCGAACTGCGGTGTCTCGGGCCGTTCGCGGTCTCTCGGGGTGGGCAGCCGATTTCTGCCGAAGCCTTCACGCGCAGCAAGGCGCTCCTGCTGCTCAAGCTGCTCGCCCTCAAGGCCGGCGCGCCCGTCAATCGCGACGTCCTGATCGAGCGCCTGTGGCCCGAAGCGCAGCCGCACCTCGGAGCCAACCGGTTGCACGGTGTCGTCCACGATCTCCGGGCGGGGATCGAGCCCCGAGGGCCGGAGCGCGAGTGGCAGTACGTGCGTAATCGAGACGACCTCTACTATCTCAACATGACCGCGCCGATCGACATCGACGTCAGTCGCTTCCGGCGTCTCGTCGCCCAGGGACTGGCATCGAGTTCCGACGATGACGGGGAGTCAATCGCCTGCCTCCAGCAGGCTGTTGAGCTGTATCGCGGCGATCTGTTCGAGGACGACCCCGTTGCCGAATGGTGTGAGGCGGAGCGCGAGGAGTTGAAAGCGTGCTTGACGAGTGCACTCGATCGTCTGGCGCAGCTCTACCTCGGGCAAGCCCGCACGGAAGAGGCACTCGAGTGCTTCCGACGAGCCACGCGCTCCCAGCCGTTCCGGGATGACGTGCTGCTCGCGCGGATGAGGCTCCTGGTGTCGTGTGGCCGGTCGAGCGAAGCCCTGGCGGCGTACACAGACCATCGACGCCTGTTGCAGGACGAGTTGGATGCGGAACCGTCGGCCAGTCTTCGGGCGCTCCATGGACAGCTGCTGAGGTCGCTCCGTGAGCACGTCCGAACCTGAGGATGACTCCAACTCGTAGTGTTCGCATCGGTGGTTCGAGAGTCCTGTACAAAAGTGGTGCGTCGAAAGTATGCTGCTGATATCGCCCGTGTTGCGGATTCGCAAGAACGTGCGAAGGCGCCGGTCGCGGTCGAGTCCGACCTCAATGGCGGCGCCAGCGTGGCAGCAGTTGCGGGATCCGCCGGCGTGGTCGTGCTCAGTCGCTCGACGATGCCGTCGCGGCTGTTGATCCTGTCGATGTTCGGCTGGGCGGCGGGCATCGTGCCCGCCATCCTCGACGGCACCATTAGCGTCAATCAGGTGATGCACAATATTCAGCGGGTTCCCGAGCACTTTCACCTTGGGTCGTGAAGACGGTCGGGCTACTCGGTGGACTCTCAATGATTATCGTGATCGCAGGGCGCGGTGTGGCAGGGGCGCAGGTGTCATCATCGCTCTTGCATGACGCCAGGGCCCGGACATGAACGCCTTTCGGGCGACAGCCGTCGTGCAGATACTCGCGGCCGCGGTCGCAGGACTGTTCGGCGTCGCCACGCTCTTCGCGGGCGGCCGCGTACTTCTTGGTTCGGACCCGGGTTACGTGGTGTTCCGACCCTTGCTCCTATACAACACGACGATGGGCGTCGCCTATCTCGCGGGCGGCGTCACCATCTGGCGCAGTGTCAGTCGGGGACGGTACGCCGCGGGTGCGATCTTCCTGCTCAATGTCCTCGTGCTGTTGGGGATCATCCTGATCTACCGGAGCGGTGGGGCCATCGCGGTGGACAGCCTCCGCGCGATGACCCTTCGTACTGTCGTCTGGCTGGTCCTGTTCCTGGCTGCATCCTGGCTGGCCCGGGTTCCTCGCGCGGCTCTCGCACCCGGTGCCGACCGATGAGGCACGCGTGCTCCCCGAGCTCGCGGGATCGCGCGGTTTCATTTTGGTCGCGATCGCTCTGGCGACGGGCCGCAGGTCGCGACCCACAACCAGATCCGCAACCCAAGGAGGGGGCCATTCATGGCGACACAATCCAACGAGGCATCTGAAGTTCACCGACGTGTGTTCATATCCGTGCGCGGCACCGCAGCCGCCGCGCTGCTCGCTGCCACGGTTGCAGGCTGTGGCGGCCAACAGGGCGTGGCCGGCGGGGGTGGCGACGCAGGCACACCGGCGTCCACATCGATGGCGCCAGATCCCGATGTTCGGACCGCCATTCTGCTGCCCGCGCAAGGGCGACACCTGATCCTCGTCGAGATGCGCGGCATGCTGACCTCCGTTCAGGGATACGTCGCCGCTGCCGCGGCTGGGGACAAGGCCGGGATGCTGGCCGCGGCTCAGGCGTCGGGCATGGCAGCGGCACGCGATCTCGATCCGGCCATGCAGCAGCGCCTCCCCCCTGAGTTCCTTCGCCTCGGGATGAGCACGCACGCCGCTTGGGATTCGCTGGCCACGGATGTCAGGGACGGCGTACCGGCCGACCAAGCGCTTGGCCGGCTGGGCACCATCCTGAGCAATTGTGTGGCGTGCCACGCGCAGTTTCGCATCAATCTCCAGCGCTAGGCCGCCCCTCCTCGTCAAGGAGGCGGCACGTTGCGTCCTCGGGCGAGGCGATCGACGAGGCCCTCGGACCACACGCAGGCAGACGTCGATGTCTGCACCGCCACGTCGAACACCGTGTGGTCCGGTCCATCGCTACCGGTGTACGGCACGTTCAGCGGGGTCGGTGCGCAGCTTGCCGCACGTCGACGATGGCCGCCAATATCCGCCACTTCGTCGTCCGAGCCACCAATACATCTCCTCAGCGCCCATAGCGGCGCAGAAGCGTGACGGGTTTCAGCTGCGGCGGATATGACGCTCGTCATACGCGCCCGGACGGAGTCGGTAGATCCTAGGCGCGTCTCGACGATTCGACAACGATACGGAGGGCATACGTGCCGACTACGCCTGCCGGCCGGCGATGTCGCACAGGCTGGGCCGCTGGCCTGTCGACAGTCGCGGGTACTGCGCTGCTCTTCCTCACGGTCACCGGCCTGGCGATCACTGTCGGGCCTTTCCACGCGTCCGTGGAGTGGGGACTGTTGCTGCACACGGCAATTGGTGCGGCCTGTGTCGTCCCGCTGATCTGGTACTGCCTCGCCCACTGGCTCGACTATCGTCGCTACCAGCTCTCGTCGGTGGTGTTGCTCGGTTATGTCGCGGTGGCTGGTCTGCTGGTCTGCCTGGTCTCCGGCGCCGCCGTGACGTGGCAGGGCGTGTTCGGCCTCCGCATGTCCCCGGTGTGGCGGCAGACGCATCTGGTCTCGACGATTGTTACGGCGGGGGCCGGGCTGCCGCACGTCGCGATCCTGCTGCTGCGCCTCGCCAGGGTCATGCCGGCCGCGATTCGATACGCCGTGCGGTCCACCGCGCTCGCTGTTACGGCCGTTGCCGTGACGGCGCTGCTCCCGCTCGCG
>JBDTOB010000008.1:0-24907 GCA_039933435.1 Acidobacteriota bacterium
GCGTGGACACCGTCCAGAAGGTCGCCGAGGCGGCGCGGAGCGTGGCCGGCGCGATCGCCGTCATCGCCGCGGCGATTGCCAGGCCTGCGGCGCAGGACCAGGCCGACGGCAGCCAGAGGGCGGAGCGCCGGCGCAGGCGCCGGAAGGAGCCGGACAGTTTCAGCATGGATGCACGTGAAGACTCGGACTGGACACGGTGAGGTCAGCGGCTGGACGCGCCCCTGGACTCGACATCGATGGCGAGGACGCGGGACCCGGTGACGGCGGATCCCATCGGCAGCTCCCACTCGCCGACCGCGGCGCTGCGGATCGGGGTGTAGCTGCCGCCGTTGCTGTCCCCTTCGAGGACCGACAACACCGAGGGCGGAAGCGCCGTGAGCGCCTCGCCGTTGACCACCGCCCCGGGGCGGCCGTTGAGCAGGCGGATGTAGATGCGGTTGTTGCGCCGGGTGTCGTTGAGGACGCGGATCATCTGAGCCAGGCTCTGCGGCTGCAGCGAGCGCCGCAGGTCGCGCTGCTCGATGGCATTCAGCTGGCGGCCGTCGCTGACGAGAATCGACAGCGGGCCGGAGACGTGGGCCGGGATGGCGATCGGCACGGTCGAGATCTTCTCTTCGCCGCGGTAGCTGCGGGTCAGCACCTTGAGGTCCACCGTGCGGCCGGCGCGCGGCCGCGCCTCGTCCAGCCAGATGCGCTCGATGGTGACGCTGCGGGCCGTCTCGCTGGCCTCGACGGTCACGTCCATGCCGCTGACGGTGACCGGCTCGAGGTCGTTGGCGAGCAGCATCGACACCGGCGCGGCAATCGCGGTCGCGGCCCCGAGGGTGGCGTTGTCGCCGGTGAAGACGTCCTCGAGCAGCAGATCCGCGTGCCCCTTGATGCGGGTCTTGCTGCTGATGGCGAAGGTCGAGGCCCCGACCTGGCGTTCGTAGGCGCCGATGGTGTTGGCCAGCGCCACGTACGCCAGCAGCGGCGTGAACGCCTGGTCGTGCGCCACCTTGTAATTGAAGGTCCGCGTCGTCTGGCTGCCGTCGTCGCGCGTCGAGCGCAGCGTGACCGACATCGGAATCAGCGCCGGGCCCGGGCCGAGCGTGCCGGCGATGGCGGTGGCGCGATCCTGCTGCATCGTGCCGATGACCTCGCCCATCGACGAGATCTTGAAGGACGACATCAGGCTGGGCAGCATCGCGTAGACGTAGGCGCGGGTCATCGGGAACTGCGCCGGCCCGAGGCCGAAGAACGGATGGCCGAAGGCGTAGATGCGATTGCCGTCGATGTGGGTGATGGTGCCGGTGGCGCCCATCTCGAGATCGCCGCCGACGAGCGAGACGCCGATGGCGTCCCCTTCGCGAAGCGCTCCCTGGAGCGCGCGCTCGGGTGAGGCCGACTGGCCGGCGGAGATCGCGCCGCCGACGACCGGCGTGAAGCCGGCGGCGCCGAAGGCGGCGGAGAGCAGATCGACCGACGACGGCTCGAACCCGCTCATGATGAGCGGCGTCGAGATCGGCCGCAGCATCGCGCCGAGCTGCGCCCCGGCCGCCTGCGGCAGGCCGAAGACCTGGACGTCGGCGGGGCGGTTGGCGAAGGGCTCCAGGCGCGCGAACGAAGACCTCAAGGCCGCGGTCAGGCTCTCGCGCGTCAGCGGCAGCTCGATGCGCGCCTGGGTCGCGGCCGGGCGCCTGGCCATGTCGGTGGCGTCGGTCATCTCGCCGATCGGCGTGATGCCGGCAATCGCTTCGGTGGGGAAGGATCCGATGGAGTAGGAGACGGCGCCGATCAGCCGGCCGTCGATGTACACCGGGCTGCCGCTCATGCCGGCGGCGACGCCGGTCTTGGCCAGCGGTCCGCCCTCGAGGCGCGCCAGGATCAGGTTGCGGTTGGGGCCCTGGATGTTCCGCAGCACGCCGAGGATCGAGACCTTGAACTCCTGGAGGTCGGCCCCTTCGAAGACGGTGCGGCCGATGCCGGTCATGCCGGGCCTGATTTCATCGAGCGGCATCAGCCGGGAGACGGCCGGGGCCGGCATCCAGGAGGCCACAACAAGCGCGAGTGCCGCGGCGGCAGTGCGGATCTTCATAAGTAAAGGGTCCGGACCAGGGGGACGTGGATGATCAAGTGTAAAAGCGTAACTGCTTGCCAGTCAAGGAGAAAGCCCCTGCCGGGGGCTCCCGGAGGGGATCGAAATTGACACACTCCGGGTGGCTCTGTTATCGTCACTACTGTTTTGACGCTTCCGCTTCTCAGCCAGCCGTATCGATTCCGCCGCGGGACCGCAGCGTCCTCCTGGTGGTGGTACGCGTGCGCTGAGGGGGCGGTTCGTTAACCTGCACGCGGCAGGATTAAGGTTCCCGACGAAGCCTCCTCAGCCCCGGCTGAGGAGGCTTTTTTGCGTTTGAGGCCCATGCGCGATCCACTGGTGTGCGTGACCGTGACCGGACAGACGATGGAGGAGGTGCGCCAGGCGCGCGACGCCGCCGCCCACGCCGATCTGGTCGAGGTGCGCCTCGATAGCGTCGAGCGCCCCGACCCCGCCGGCGCGGTCGCCGGGCGGCGGCGGCCGGTGATCGTCACCTGCCGGGCCGCCTGGGAGGGGGGCGCCTTCGCGGGATCGGAGGAGGAGCGCGAGCGGATCCTCAGCGAGGCGCACGCCGCCGGCGCGGAGTACATCGACGTCGAGGCACGCGCCGCCTTCGCCCCGGCGCTGGTCAGCCGCCGCCACGGCCGTGGCGTGGTGCTCTCCCTGCACGACTTCGAGGGCGTCCCGCGCGATCTCGTGGACCGTGCGATGGCGATGCGCGCCGCCGGCGCCGAGGTCATCAAGATTGCCGTGGCCGCGGAACGGCTCGCCGATGCCGCGGCGGTGATGGCGCTGGCGGAGCACCCGCCCTTCGCCGACTCCGACGACATCAACGGCCACGTGCTGCTGGCGATGGGCCAGGCGGGCGTGCCGACGCGGATCCTGGCGGCGCGGATGCGAAACCGCTGGACCTACGCCGGCGACGCGGTGGCGCCCGGCCAGATGCCGGCCGAGCGGCTCGTCAACACCTTCCGCTTCCGCCGCATCCGCCCCGACACCGCCCTCTACGGCGTCGTCGGCAACCCCATCGCCCATTCGCTGTCGCCGGTGATGCACAACGCCGGCTTCGCGGCGCTCGGACTGAACGCCGCGTACGTGCCGCTGCAGGCCGTCGACGTCGACGATTTCATCACCTTTGCGCGCGCGACCGGGATGCGGGGGGCCAGCATCACCGCGCCGTTCAAGGTCGCGATCTTCGATCGCCTCGACGAGACGGATCCGCTGGCGCGGCGGGTGGGCGCGGTCAACACCCTGGTGATGCGCGACGGCAAGTGGATCGGATCGAATTCGGACGTCGAGGGTTTTCTGGCGCCGCTCGCCGGGCGGATGGCGCTCAGGGGCACCCGGGCCGCGGTGCTCGGCGCCGGCGGCGCCGCCCGGGCGGTGGCGGTCGCGCTCGTCAACGAAGGCGCGTCGGTGAAGGTCTGCGCGCGCCGGCCTGAGGCGGCCGCGGATGTCGCGCGCTATGCGGACGCCGGCGTCGGCCGCTGGCCGCCGGCCGCGGGCAGCTGGGACGTGCTCGTCAATGCGACCTCCGCTGGCAACCGCGGGCCGGACGACGACCCGATGGCCGGCGTCGCGCTCGACGGCGAGATTGTCTTCGATCTGGTCTACGTGCCGGCGGAGACGCCGCTGCTCCGGCACGCGCGCGCGGAAGGATGCCTGACGATTGGCGGCATCGAGATGCTGATCGCTCAGGCCGAGCGTCAGTTCGAGTTATGGACCGGACAGCGGCCGCCGGCGGGGCTGTTCGCCGCCGCGGCGGATCACGCCGCCGGCCGGGAGCGGCCGCCGGCCGCAAGGGACATCCAGTGAAGCAGACGACCTTCGAAGAATTCGCCGACCTCGCCCGCCGCGGCACGTTCGTACCGGTGGTCAAGGAGATCATCGCCGATCTGCTGACCCCGGTCTCGGCGTTCCTCAAGATCGCCGAGCACTCCGACTACGCCTTCCTGTTCGAGAGCGTCGAAGGCGGAGAGCGCGTCGCCCGGTATTCCTTCCTCGGCAAGGATCCGTTCCTGGTGCTGCGGCAGCGCGGCGGGCGTACCATCATCGACCGATCGGGGGTCACGACCGAGAGCGGCGAGCCGTTCGTGGTGGCGCTGCGGCGGCTGATGGCGGAGTTCCAGGCGCCGTTCGTGCCCGGGCTGCCGCGCTTCACCGGCGGCGCGGTCGGCTTCATCGGCTACGACGCCTCGCCGGTGTTCGAGCCCGTCCTGCTCGACGCCTGGGCGGCGGCCCCCTGGAGCACGGACGGCAGCGGCGCGGAGGCCGAAGACGAGGCCGGCTTCATGCTCTTCGATACGGTCCTGGCCTTCGACCACGTCAAGCACCGCATCCTGATCATCGCCAACGCCCGGATCGGCGCGGACGAGGATCTGCAGGCGCTCTACCAGTTCGCCTGCGCCCGGATCGGCTTCCTCGAGCGCGAGCTGGAGCGCGGCCTCTCCCAGCCGGAGCGCCCGACCCGCCAGGCGCCCGAGGTCCGCTCGAACATGAGCCGCGAGACCTACGAGGCCGGGGTGCGCGCGATCAAGGAGCGCATCGCCGCCGGCGACATCTACCAGGCGGTGCTGTCGCAGCGGTTCGAGGCCGACGTCACCGCCGATCCGTTCACGGTCTACCGGGCGCTGCGCCACGTCAACCCGTCGCCCTACATGTACTTCACCCGCATGGGCGGGCTGTCGATTGTCGGCTCGTCGCCGGAGATGCTGGTCCGGGTCGAAGGGCGCCACGTCGAGACCCACCCGATCGCCGGCACCCGGCCGCGCGGCGCCGCCGAGGAGGAAGACCTGCGCCTCGGGGAAGAGCTGAAGCGCAACGAGAAGGAACGCGCGGAGCACGTCATGCTGGTCGACCTCGGCCGCAACGATCTCGGACGCGTCTGCGAGTTCGGGTCGGTCCGGGTGCCACAGTACATGTCGATCGAGCGTTACTCGCACGTCATGCACCTGGTCTCGACCGTGGACGGCAAGCTCGCCGCCGATCGCGACTACCTCGACGCGCTGGTCGCCTGCTTCCCGGCCGGCACGGTCTCCGGGGCGCCGAAGATCCGGGCGATGCAGATCCTCTCGGAGCTCGAGCCGACCCGGCGCGACATCTACGCCGGCGCGGTCGGCTACATCGACTTCGCCGGGAATCTCGATTTCTGCATCGCCATCCGCACCATCACGATTCGCAACGGCCGCGCCCGCATCCAGGCCGGCGCCGGCATCGTCTCCGACTCGATTCCGTCGGCCGAGTACGAGGAAACACGCGACAAGGCGAAGGCGGTGCTGACCGCCCTCGCCATGGCCGAGGCTGGGCTCTGATGCTGCTGCTCATCGACAACTACGACTCGTTCACCTATAACCTGGCGCAGTATTTCGGCGAGCTCGGCGCCGCGCTGGTGGTCAAGCGCAACGACGAGATCACGCTCGGCGGCATCGAAGCCATGGCTCCCGAGCGCATCGTCATCTCGCCGGGGCCAGGGCGGCCGGAGGAGGCTGGCATCTCGATCGAAGCCATCCGCCAGTTCGGGCCGCGGCTGCCGGTGCTCGGCGTCTGTCTCGGCCACCAGAGCATCGGCATCGCCTTCGGCGGCACCGTGGTTCGCGCCGGCGAGCTGATGCACGGCAAGGTGTCGTCGATCGAGCACGACGGCAAGGGCGTCTTCCGCGGCGTCTCGCATCCGTTCGTCGCCGGCCGGTATCACTCGCTGGTCGTCGCCGCGCCGCTCCCCGAGGCGCTCGAGGCGGCGGCCCACAGCGAGGACGGCACCCTCATGGGCCTGCGCCACCGCACCTTTCCCGTCCACGGCGTCCAGTTCCATCCCGAGTCGGTCCTGACCGACGAGGGGCGGACGCTGCTCCGCAATTTCCTGGACCTTTAGAGATGTTCGCTGCACTCATCGAGAAGCTCCAGCGGCGCGAAGACCTCACCACCGACGAGGCCGCGGCCGCGATGGCCGAGATCATGGAAGGGCGCGCCCAGCCGGCCCAGGTCGCCGGGCTGCTCGTCGGCCTGACGATGAAGGGGGAGCGCCCGTCGGAGATCGTCGGGCTGGCGCGGACGATGCGGAGCCGCTCGGCGGCGCTGAGCAGGCGGCACGACGACGTCTTCGACACCTGCGGGACCGGCGGCGATCGCGCCGGCACGTTCAACGTCTCGACTGTCGCGGCGCTGGTGCTGGCGGCCTGCGGCGTGCGCGTCGCCAAGCACGGCAATCGATCGGTCTCGAGCCGGTGCGGCAGCGCCGACCTGTTCGAGGCGCTCGGCGTCGCCATCGACGCGCCGCCGGCCGTCGTCGAGAGCTGCCTCGACACCGCTGGCATCGCCTTCTTCTTTGCGCCGACGTTTCATCCCTCGATGAAGCATGCCGCGCAGGCGCGGAAGGACCTGGGAGTGCGGACGGCCTTCAACCTGCTGGGGCCGCTGACCAATCCGGCCGGCGCCCGTCGTCAACTGGTCGGTGTGCCGAGGCCGGAGCTGACCGAGCTGGTGGCGCGATCGCTGGCGCTGCTGGGTTCCGAGCGCGCCTGGGTCGTGCACGGCGCCGACGGCCTCGACGAGATCTCGACGACCGGGTATACGAAGGTGTCGGAGTGCCGCGACGGCGCCGTCGGCACGTTCTACGTGCACCCCGCCGATTTCGGTGTGCCGAAGGCCAGCCCCGAGGATCTGCGCGGCGGCGATGCCGCCGAGAACGCGGTCATCGCGCGGGCGATCCTCGGCGGACGCTCGGGACCGGCACGCGACATCGTCCTCCTGAACGCGGCGGCGGCGCTGCTCATCGCCGGCCGGGCGGCGACCATACGGGAAGGGCTGGCGGCGGCGGCGGCGGCGATCGACAGCGGCCGCGCCGCCGGCGTGCTCGAGCAGATGGTGTCGCTGTCCACAGGCGGCGCTCCGGCGGTGGCTTCATGACCGCGACCGCACCGGCCGACCTGCTCGCGACCATCGTCTCCGCTACGCGGCGGATCGTCGAGGTCCGCGAGGCGCGGCAGCCGCTGGACGCGCTGGCGAAGGCGCGGACCAGAAGGCCCCGCGGACCGGCGTTCGAGGCGGCGCTGCGGGCAGCGGACGGGGTCGGACTGCCCGAAGGGGCGCGAATCATCGCCGAGTGCAAGCGGCGGTCACCGTCGAAGGGGGTGCTCCGGCCGCAGTACGATCCCGCCGCGCACGCCCGCGCCTATGCCGCAGGCGGCGCCGCCGCGATTTCGGTGCTGACCGAGCCAACCTTTTTCGACGGCGACCCGCAGCACCTCCGCGACGTGCGCGCGGCAGTGGAGATCCCGCTGCTGCGCAAGGATTTCATCGTCTCCGAGTACCAGTTGATGGAGGCGGTGGTGCTCGGCGCCGACGCCGCGCTGCTGATTGTCGCGGCGCTCGAGCCGCGGGCGCTGGCACGGCTGCTCGCGCAGACGGAGGCGCTCGGGCTGGCGGCGCTGGTCGAGGCGCACAGCGTCGAGGAGATGCAGCAGGCGGTGGACGCCGGGGCGCGGATCGTCGGCGTCAACAGCCGCAATCTCCGGACGCTCGAGGTCAACATGGGCGTGCTGGACGCGGTTGCCGAACGGCTGCCCGCGCACGTCACCGCGGTCGCGGAGAGCGGCATCCGGTCGTCGTCTGATCTCGTGCGGCTGGGCGCCGCCGGCTACCACGCGTTCCTGGTGGGCGAACGCCTCATCACCGAGCCGGATCCCGGCGGGGCGCTGCGCAGGCTGTGCGGACGATGACGATGAGCGTGCCGGCGCCGGGCGTGAAGGTCTGCGGTATCCGCCGCGTCGAGGATGCGCGGCTGGCGGTCGAGCTCGGGGCGGCGGCGATTGGCTTCATCTTCTGGCCGGGCAGCCGGCGGATGGTGGACCCGGAGACGGCTGCAGCGATTTCGTCGGCGCTGCCTGACGGCATCCTCCGCGTTGGTGTCTTCGTAGACCAGAGCGCCGCCGAGATTGGCGACGTCGCGGTCAGGGCCGGAATCACGACGGTTCAGCTCCACGGTTCGGAGGCGGCCGCGGACTACGCGGCGCTGGGGTTGCCACTCGTCAAGGCGGTTCCGGTGCCGGAGATCTTCGACCCGTCGCTCGTGGACGCGGTGCCGGCTAGCGTCACGGTACTGCTCGACGCCCACGATCCGATCCGCCGCGGCGGCACCGGGCAGACGATCGACTGGGCGGTCGCGGCATCGATTGCGGCCCGCCGGCGGACGATGCTGTCGGGCGGGTTGACCGCGGAGAACGTGGGCGAGGCCATCGAGCGGGTCCGTCCGTACATGATTGACGTCTCCTCGGGTGTCGAATCAGCCCCGGGGGTGAAGGATGCGGTGCGGCTGCGCGCCTTCTTTGCCGCGGTCGCCGCCGCGACCGCGCGTCAGGAACAATCGGGGTTGAAATGAGCATGCAGTCATCGTTTGGACAGCGCGACCCGGATGCGCGCGGCTACTACGGCGCCTACGGCGGCCGCTTCGTCCCGGAAACGCTGGTGGCGCCGGTCGAGGAGCTGGAGAAGGCGTACCTCGAGGCTCGCGCCGACCCGGCCTTCCGCGCCGAGCTCGAGCGGCTGCTGCGTGATTACGTCGGCCGGGCGACGCCGCTCTACGAAGCACGGCGGTTGTCCGAAGCGCTCGGCGGCGCTCGCGTCTTCTTCAAGCGCGAAGATCTCGCCCACACCGGCGCACACAAGATCAACAACGCGCTCGGCCAGGCGCTGCTGGCGCGGCGGATGGGCAAGCGGCGGGTGATTGCCGAGACCGGCGCCGGGCAGCACGGCGTCGCCACCGCCACCGTCTGCGCGCTGCTCGGCCTCGAGTGCGATGTCTACATGGGGGCGGAGGACATGGAGCGCCAGTCGCTCAACGTCTTCCGCATGGAACTGCTCGGGGCCACCGTCCGCCGTGTCGACAGCGGCGCCCGGACGCTGAAGGACGCCATCAACGAAGCGATGCGCGACTGGGTGACGACGGTCGAGCGCAGCTATTATCTGCTGGGCTCGGTACTCGGCCCGCACCCGTATCCGCTGATGGTCCGCGAGTTTCAGTCGGTGATCGGCCAGGAGGCGCGCGCACAGTGCCTGGAGGCGCTCGGCCGGCTGCCGGACGCGATCGTCGCCTGCGTCGGCGGCGGCAGCAACGCCATGGGAATCTTCGACGCCTTCATCGCCGATCCCGCGGTCAAGCTGATCGGGGTCGAGGCCGGCGGCCGTGGCATCCGCTCCGGCGAGCATGCGGCGCGCTTCGCCGGCGGCAGTTCCGGCGTGCTCCAGGGCACGCGCAGCTACGTCCTGCAGGACGCCGACGGCAACATCGAGCTCACGCATTCGATTTCCGCGGGGCTCGACTACGCCTCGGTCGGCCCCGAGCACGCCTGGCTCCACGACTCCGCCCGTGCCGAATACACCTGGGTGGACGACGACGATGCGCTGGCGGCGTTTCAGCGGCTGGCCAAGGAGGAGGGTATTCTGGCGGCGCTCGAGTCGTCTCATGCGGTCGCCCATGCGCTGCGCCTGGCGCCAACGATGAAGAAAGACGAGGTTCTCCTCGTCAACCTCTCGGGCCGTGGCGACAAGGACGTGATCAGCATCCGCAAGGCGCTCGACGCCAGGCAGGCGCAGGAAGCGACGCAGGCCGATGTCGCGCCTTGAAGAGGCGTTTCGCGGCATGCGCAAGCGCCAGCGCGGCGGCCTCGTCACCTATGTGACGGCGGGCGACCCCAACCCCAACGCCTCGGTGCAGATCCTGCTGGCGCTGGCGCGGTCGGGCGCCGACATCCTCGAGGTGGGAGTGCCGTTTTCCGATCCGCTGGCCGACGGTCCGGTGATCCAGCGGGCGACCGAGCGGGCGCTGGCGGGCGGCACGTCGCTGCGCGGCGCGCTCGAGATCGTGCGCCGCGTGCGCGCCTCGGTCGAGACTCCGATTGTGCTCTTCACCTACGCCAATCCGGTGCTGCGGATGGATCCGGCCGTCTTCGCGCGGACCGCCAAGGACGCCGGCGTGGACGGCGTGCTGATGCTCGACTACCCGGTGGAGGAGGCAGAGACGCTGCGCACGCCGATGATCGACGCCGGCCTCGACCCCATCTTTCTGATCAGTCCGACGACGACCGATGCGCGCATCCGCCGATCGGGAGAGCTCGGGCGCGGGTTCCTGTACGTGATTTCGCGTCTGGGGGTGACCGGCGTCCGCGACGATTTCGCCTCCGACGTCAGCGCCCTGGTGGCCCGGGTGCGGGCGCAGTCCAGCCTGCCGGTGGCGGTCGGCTTCGGCATCTCCTCTCCGGCGCACGTGGCTCGCGCCTGCGAGGCGGCCGACGCCGCGGTGGTGGGGAGCGCGCTGGTGCAGGTGATTGCCGACCATGCCGGCGAAGCGGACCTGGCGCATCGGGCGGGCGAGTACGTCCGCTGGCTGAAGAGCGAGTTGTGAGCCGGCTCGACGACCTGCGGCGGCAGATCGACGAGATCGACGAGCAGCTGGTGGCGCTGCTCAACGCCCGCGCCGGCTGCGCGCTGGAGATCGGTCACGAGAAGAAGGTCGCCGGCCTCGAGGTCTATCAGCCGGGACGGGAGGCGGAGGTGCTGCATCACGTCCAGCACATCAACGCCGGCCCGCTGGACGATGCCGCCGTGAAGCGCCTGTTCGAGCGCATCATCGACGAAGCGCGCCGGCTGGAGCGCATCGCCGACGCCGCCGCCCAGGGCACAGAGCCGGAGTAGAGAGTCGCGAGCGGGAAACAGGCAGGACGCGCTGAAGTTCGGTTTCAGATAGAAGGTAATCATGGTTGTCGTAATGCAGGAACGGGCGACGGACGAACAGGTGCAGCGGGTGATCGCCCAGCTGGTGGAGATGGGATTCGACGTGCACCGCTCGAGCGGGGCGCTGCGGACCGTGATCGGCGCGGTCGGCGGCGGCCGGCAGCGCGATCCGCGCCTGCTGGAGATGCTCGAGGGGGTGCAGGAGGTGGTGCGCATCACCGAGCCCTACAAGCTCGCGAGCCGCACCTTCAAGCCCGAGAACAGCGTCATCTCGGTCGGTGACGTCCGGATCGGCGGCGACGAGGTGATCGTCATGGCCGGGCCGTGTTCGGCTGAGAACGAGGCGCAGGTCGAGGCCGCGGCCGTGGCAGTCAAGCGCGCCGGCGCCAAGGTGCTGCGCGGCGGCGCCTACAAGCCGCGAAGCTCTCCCTACAGCTTCCAGGGGCTGGGGGAGGAGGGGCTGAAGATGCTGCGCGGCGCCTCCGACCGGCACCACCTCAAGCTGGTCTCCGAGATCATGGATATCAGCCAGCTCGAGACCATCGGCAAGTACGCCGACATCCTCCAGGTCGGCGCCCGCAACATGCAGAACTTCACGCTGCTGCGCGAGCTCGGGCACGCCCGTATCCCGGTGCTGCTCAAGCGCGGCATCTCGGCGACGATCGAGGAGTGGCTGCTGTCGGCCGAGTACATCCTCGCCGGCGGCAACACCGACGTCATGCTCTGCGAGCGCGGCATCCGCACCTTCGAGAGCTATACCCGCAACACGCTCGACATCTCCGCCATTCCGGTGGTCCGCAAGCTCAGTCACCTGCCGATCCTGGTCGATCCGAGCCACGGCACCGGCCTGCGCGACAAGGTGGCGCCGATGGCGCGCGCCGCGGTCGCGGCCGGCGCCGACGGCCTGCTCATCGAGGTCCATCACGACCCCGACCACGCGATGAGCGACGGCGCGCAGTCGATGTTCCCGGCGCAGTTCGACCGCCTGATGGCCGAGCTCCGGATCATCGCCCCGGCGATCGGCCGCAGCATCTGCCTCGAGCAGGTGGCGCGCCGCGGCTGGGGGATTTGAGCCTGCGCCGGTAGCCGCCGATGCCGAAACTGCTGCCCATGGCGGACGAAGGAACCGCCGAACCGCCATTCCAGCGCATCGCCATCGTCGGCTTCGGGCTGATGGGGGCGTCGCTGGCAATGGCGATCAGGCGGCTGTGGCCGTCGACGCTGGTCATCGCCGTCGATCGCCGCGACGTCATCGAGACGGCGATGCGGATGCACGCCGCCGACGTCGGCGGCGACGACCTGATCCTGGCAGCCGACGCCGACCTCGTCGTTCTGGCGGCGCCGGTGCTCACCAACCTCTCCCTGCTACTCTCGCTCGCCGACTCCCTCCCCGGCGAGGCCGTCGTCACCGACGTCGGCAGCACCAAGCGCGGCATCGTCGAGGCGGCGCGCGCGCTGCCGGCGCGGCTGACGTTCGTCGGCGGGCATCCGCTCGCCGGCGCGGCGGTCGGCGGCATCGAGGCGGCGCGGCCGGATCTGTTCAACGACCGTCCCTGGATTCTGACTCCCGAGGGGGCGGCCTCGGAAGCGGCGGCGGCGAAGCTGACGACGGTGATTGAAGCAATCGGCGGGCGGACGAAGACGATGGCGGCCGAGGCGCATGATGTGCTGGCCGCCTATCTGAGCCACCTGCCGCAGCTGGCCGCCAGCGCCCTGATGCACGTGGTCGGAGAGCACGCCGGCGCCGACGGCCTGGCATTGGCCGGGCGCGGACTGCGCGACACCACCCGGCTGGCGTCGAGCCCCGCGGACATCTGGCGGGACATCGCCGCCTCGAACCAGGACAACATCGGCCGGGCGATCGACGAGCTGATCGCGGTCCTGCTGAAGATCAAGGCGGCCTCCGGCACCGGGACCGAGGGACTCGACGAGACCTTCGGGTCCGCAGCCGCCTGGAAGCGCGTGCTCGAAGAAGCGGCCGAGCGCCGCTGAGCGACGTGGCCGATATAATCCGTGAGTGCCGTCGCAGCCGCTCTGGATCCCGTCGCCCGCCCGCATCGCCGGCGCCCGGCTGACGGCTTTCGCCGGCGCCATCCGCGATGCCCACGGCCTCGACCTTCCCGACTACGAGGCGCTGTGGCGCTTCTCGGTTGAACGCCCGGCCGACTTCTGGACCGCGGTCTGGGACTTCTGCGGTATCCGCGGCGATCGCGGCGAGCGGGCGGTCGTGGACCTCGACCGCATGCCCGGCGCGCGCTTCTTTCCCGACGCGACGCTGAACTTTGCCGGCAACGTCCTGCGCCGCCGCGACGACACCCCGGCGCTGATCTTCAACGGCGAGTCGGTCCGCCGCCGCACCGTCTCGCACGCGCAGCTCTACACCGACGTCCGCCGCTTTGCCGCGGCGCTGACCCGCGCCGGCCTCCAGCCCGGCGACCGTGTCGCCGGCTACATGCCGAACATGCCGGAGGCGATCGTCGCGGCGCTCGGCGCCGCCGCGATTGGCGCGGTCTGGACCTCGTGCTCGCCCGACTTCGGCGTTCAGGGCGTGCTCGATCGCTTCGGCCAGACGACGCCGCGAGTGCTGGTGGCGCCGGATGGCTACTTCTACGCCGGGCGGGCGCATGCGCTGCTACCGCGGCTCCCGGAAATCCTGGCGCAGCTGCCGTCGATCGAACACACCATCGTCGTCTCTTACGTGGACCCGGATCCCTCGCTGGACGGCGTGCCGCACGCGGTCCGCTGGGACGAGTTCCTGGGACCGGACGAGGCGTCGGCGATCGAGCTGACGCCGTTTCCCTTCGACCATCCGCTCTACATCCTCTATTCGTCCGGCACCACCGGCGTGCCCAAGTGCATCGTCCATGGCGCCGGCGGCACGCTCATCCAGCACCTCAAGGAGCATCAGCTCCACTGCGACGTCAAGCCCGGCGACCGGATGTTCTACTTCACCACCTGCGGCTGGATGATGTGGAACTGGCTGCTGACCGGGCTGGCGTCGGAGGCGACGCTGTTGCTCTACGACGGATCGCCGTTCCATCCCGACGGCCGCGTCCTGTTCGACTTCGCGGACGATACCGGGACGACGCTGTTCGGGACCTCGGCGCGCTTCATCGACGCGGTCGCCAAGGCCGGTCTCACGCCGCGCGCCACGCACCGGCTGGAGACGGTGCGGACGATCACCTCGACCGGCTCACCGCTGTCGCCGGAGAGCTTCGACTTCGTCTACCGCGACATCAAGCGCGACGTCCATCTCGCCTCGATCTCCGGCGGCACCGACATCGTCTCCTGTTTCGTGCTGGGCAATCCGATCAGTCCGGTGTGGCGGGGGGAGATCCAGGGGAGGGGCCTCGGGATGAAGGTGGACGTCTTCGACCAGCGCGGCACACCGGTCGTCGGCGAAAAGGGAGAGCTGGTGTGCACCATGCCGTTCCCGTCGATGCCGGTCGCGTTCTGGGACGATCCTGACGGCGCCAGATACCGGGCCGCGTACTTCACGAAGTTCCCCGGGGTCTGGCACCACGGCGACTATGCCGAACGGACCCCGCACGGCGGCGTCGTCATCCACGGCCGCTCGGATGCCGTTCTCAATCCCGGCGGCGTCCGCATCGGCACGGCGGAGATCTACCGCCAGGTCGATCGCATCGACGAGGTGGTCGAGAGCCTGGTCGTCGGCCAGCGCCTCGACCACGACGAGCGCATCGTGCTGTTCGTGCGGCTGCGCGAGGGCCTGTCGCTGACGCCAGATCTGGAAGCGCGCATCCGGACCGAGGTCAGGACCGGCGCCACGCCGCGCCACGTGCCCGCGCGCATCGTCCAGGTCACCGACATTCCGCGCACCCGCAGCGGCAAGATCGTCGAGCTGGCCGTCCGCGACGTCGTCCATGGGCTCGACGTCCGCAACCGGGAAGCGATCGCCAATCCCGAGGCGCTGGAGCAGTTTCGCGACCGCCCGGAGCTGCGCTCGTAGCGTGGAGGAGCCTTCGCGGACCGCCGCGGCGGCCGATCGTGTGGGGGAAGGGGAGATGAAGATCCGGCGCGCCGTGCTCGAGGCGATCGTCGCGCATGCCCGCGCCGAAGCGCCGCTGGAGTGCTGCGGTCTGCTGATCGGCGCGGACGGCATCGTCGAGGAGGCCTGCCCGGCGCGCAACCTCCACGCCGCCGCGACGACGTTCCTGATCGATCCAGCCGACCATTTCGCCGCCATCCGGAAAGCGCGCGCCGCTGGCCGCTCGGTGGTCGGTGCCTATCATTCCCACCCGCGGTCGGCGGCGGTGCCCTCGGCCACCGATCGACGCCAATCGCACGACGCCGCCTTCCTGCACGCGATCGTCTCGCTCGCCGATCCGGCGGTGCCCGAGGTGCGGGCCTGGTGGCTGGACGAGACTGCGCCCGCGGAGGCCAGCCTCACGGAGATCCCGTAACCGCCCGGGCCCAGCCTCAGCGCATGTCGGAGTTGTCGCGGATGCCGGGCCTGATCTTGACATCGGTGCTGCCGCGCGCCACCAGCTTGTTCTTCTGCTTCAGGCTGAATTGGATCCGGTAGTCGCCGGCGGTTTCGAAGACGTGTTCGATCGTGAAGCGGCGCTTGATCTCGCTCTTGCCGGCTTCGTAGGGATCGCAGTCGGAGGAGTTTTTCGAGCGGGTATCGTCCCCCCAGTCCCACTCCTCGCTGGCGCAGTAGAGATCCTGGGCGTCCTCGCCGCCGCGCAGTTCGGCGGTGACGACGATGCGGGCGGGGGAGAAGCCCATGACCGGGGTGGCTTTGACGTTGACGGACGGCTTGGCTTTCCCCGGCTCGGTCCCGGCGGCGGCGCGGCCCTGCCAGGCGGCCCCCAGCACCATGATTCCGGAAACAAACACCGCGGCGGTGCGGTGGTGAAGGTTCAGTCGCATGGCAGCCTCCTCGGGGAACGAATGGAATCCATTCTAACAGAGCGGGCGCTGTAGTCCGGTGGTGCACAACGGTCCAGCCGGGTCCGCGTATAATCTTCGGATGCCTTCTGTTGTGCCCGCCCCTCAGGTCGAGGTCCGAAGCGGTTCTGCTGGCCAGTGTGACACCGACGTGGTTGCGGTGCCGGTGTTCGACGGCGAGCCGCGCGATGCCGAACTGCTCGCCCTCGACCAGGCCACCGGCGGCGCGCTGGTGCGGGCCCTGGACGCGCGCGAGATCCAGGGACGGGTGTACGAAGTGCTGCTGACGCCGGTGACCGACGCCGCGTGGAAGGCCCGCCGGGTGGCCTTCGTCGGCGCGGGGCCGCGGGGCGAGTATTCCACCGAGCGGCTGCGGCGGGTGGCGACGGCGGTGGCGCTCCACGTGCGGCAGCGGCGCGGCGGGCGGCTGGCGTGGCTGAACCGCGGCGACCTGCCGGTGCCGGCCGCCGTCCAGGCCGCGGTGGAGGGGCTGGTGCTGTCGCTCTTCAGCGGCGACAGCTACAAGAGCGGCGAGCGCGCCCCCGGGCCGCTGTCGGCGCTGGCGGTGATTGCCGGCGACGGTAGCGACGGCGCGGTGCGTGCGGCCGCCGAGCGGGGCCGGGTGATGGGGGAGAGCTCCAACATTGCGCGCGAGCTGTCGAACGATCCCGGCAACGTCCTGACGCCGGCGGTCTTTGCCGACCGCGCCGCCGAGATCTCGCGCGCCGCGGGGCTGCAGGTCGAGGTCCTCGACGAGCGCGCCATCGGCGCCCTCAACATGGGGCTGCTGCTGGGCGTGTCGCGCGGCAGCGCCGAACCGCCGCGGGTCGTCGTCCTCCGCCACATGGGGGGCGCCGCGAAAGGCGGGCCGGTCCTGGGCCTGGTCGGCAAGGGCGTGACCTTCGACACCGGCGGGATCTCGATCAAGCCGGCCGAAGGCATGGAGCGGATGAAGGACGACATGGCCGGGGGCGCCGCGGTGATTGGCGCGATGCGCGCCATCTCGCTCCTCAAGGCGCCGATCAACGTCATCGGCGTCGTCCCGATGACCGAGAACATGCCGGGTGGCCGCGCCATGAAGCCGGGCGACGTGCTGACCTCGGCGTCCGGCAAGACGGTCGAGATCATCAACACCGATGCCGAGGGACGGCTGATCCTCGGCGACGCGCTCTGGTACGCGCGCGAGCTCGGCGCCACCCACCTGGTCGACGTCGCCACGCTGACCGGTGCCGCCGTCGTCGCCCTCGGCAAGGCCGCGTCGGCGCTGTTCGGGCGCCCGCAGCCCTGGGTGGACGTCGTCTGTCGCACCGCGCAGGCGGCGGGCGATCGCTGCTGGCCGATGCCGCTCTACGAGGAGTACTGCGACCAGCTCCGAAGCGACATCGCGGACTTGATCAACAGCGGCGGCCGTCCGGCCGGATCCTGCACGGCGGCGACCTTCCTCAAGGAGTTCGCCGGGGCGGGGCCGTGGGCGCATCTCGACATCGCCGGCACCGCGTGGGCGGACGAGGCCAAGCCGTGGATGCCGCGCGGCGCGACGGGCGCGGCGGTCCGCACCCTCGCCGAGCTCGCCTTCACGAGCGGGAGCTGGTGATGTTCCTCCAGCAGGGGCAGCCGATCATGGTGGAGGTCGTGCAGCAGCCGGTGGAGTCCACCACCGTCGCGGACGTGCTGATCGGCGCCATCGGCCTGACCGGCGTGCTGGTGCTGGCCGCCATCCTGCTCGGCGCGCTGCTCGGCGGCGCGCTGATCGCCTACAAGACCTGGCGCGGCGGCCCGGATCCCGCCGACACCGAAACCATCCACATCGTCTGAAGCTTGCCACCCTGACGCGAATGCCGGGTCAGCACGTCAATCGCGGTCTGCAGCAGCCTGATTCCCTGAACGGAGACGCCTCGCGATGACCGCTGCCGTACCCGCCCCCTCGCCTGTTCAACGGCTACTGTCGATCGACGTCGTCCGCGGGATCACGATCGCCTTCATGATCATGGTCAACAACAACGGCGGCGACGGCGCCTGGCCGTTCATGAAGCACGCGGTGTGGAATGGCCTGACCGCGACCGACCTGGTCTTTCCCACTTTCGTGTTCATCATGGGCCTTGCGGTTGTCTTTGCCGTCGACGCCAGGCTGGCGCGCGGGGCGACGCGGGCGGCGCTGGCGCGGCATGCGCTGCAGCGGACGGTGATCCTGATCCTGTTCGGTATCGTCGTCAACAGCTTCCCGTTCTTCGAGCTGGAGCACATGCGGTTCTACGGCGTCCTCCAGCGCATCGCGGTCTGCTATCTTGCGGTGTCGCTCTTCTATCTCTGGGACCGGCGCGTCTGGACGAAGGGAGCGGCGCTGGCCGCCGCGCTCGTCGGCTACTGGGTGCTGCTGCGCCTGCTGCCGATCCCCGGTATCGGCACGCCAGGCAGCGACGTGCCGTTCATGGACATCAGCCGGAACATGACCTCGTGGCTGGATCGCCAGCTGTTTCCGTATCACCTCTACCTCGCCGCGCCCGACCACAACCTGCGCGACCCGGAAGGGCTGCTGAGCGATCTTCCGGCGATCGGCACGGCGCTGATGGGCATGCTGACCGGGCTCTGGCTGCGGACCCGGCGGCCGATCCCGGCGAAGACCGTCGGCCTCGCGGCAGCGGCCGTGGTCAGCCTGGCGCTGGGCTATCTGTGGTCGGCGTGGTTCCCGCTCAACAAGAACCTCTGGACCAGCTCCTACGTGCTGGTGGCGGGCGGCTACTCGCTGGTGCTGACGACGATGGTGTTCTGGGCGGTGGAGCAGCAGGGCTGGCGTACGGGCTGGACCTGGGTGTGGCTGGTGTTCGGCTCGAATGCGATTGCCGCCTACATGTTCAGCGAGCTGCTGACCTCGACGCTGTCGAGTATCCACTTCATTGCTGGAGGCCGGAGGACCGACGTCATCGCCTACCTGTCCGATCATGTCTTCGCGTCGATCGCCGATCCAGGCTGGGCGGCGTTCGCCTATTCGGTGTCGTTCACCGCGGTCTGCTTCATCCCGGTCTGGCTGTTGTACCGCCGGCGAATCTTCCTCAAGGTGTGAGTTAGCGAGCAGGACCCTTTGTCCTGCTGAAGGCCGGCAGTCCGGTCGAGTGATTTGCGCGCGCCGTGGAGAGCGACCATAATCTCGCCCATGGCCAAAGCTCGCAAGGCGCGTCGCCTCTCCACCCCCGGCCGTGGCCGGGCACGTTCGTTCGCGGCGGTTCCGCTCTCGCGGCTGACCGCGGCCGAGGAGCGGCTCGCGCTCAAGTTCGACGCGCTCGTGACCGATGCGGGCGTCAAGGATCGGCAGATCAAGGCGATGCAGCCAGGGATCATCGCCGCCAAGGTCCGGGGCGGATCGATGAGCGTCGGCAAGGCGTTCACCGACTTCGGTCACCTGGCGGGCGTGAAGTGGCCCGACACGCTCTACATCCCGCGCGATCAGCAGGCCTCCAGCCATCCGAAGCCACCCGACAGCCGCCTCTACAGCCACGCCTGGACCGGCGGCAATGGCGTCGCCACTGCCAGCCGCGACAGCGGCGGCCTGTTCGCCTACGCGGCGGCGTCCACCATCGATGCGGTCAAGTCCTCCGATGCGGCGGTCGGCATCACCTACGCGCCCGCCAGCCGGTTGAGCTACGTCCGCTTCGAGCCCGACATCTATTGCTCGATGGCCTACCGCATGTTCGTCGACTTCTGGCCGCAGCTGGTCGCGGGCCAGGTGCGGGTTGGCAGCAGCGTCATCACCGGCCAGTGGCGCCGCGACCCGGTCGCCGGCAGCTACGAGCTCCTGCGCTGGAACGAAGTGCCGGTCTTCGATTCGCTCGCCCAGGATGCCGGCTCCAATGTCTTCCCGAACATCCGTCACACCCTGCAGCGAAACTTCGTCAACGCCGCGCTCGGCACCACGTTTCTGGTGGAGGGCGGCCGCACCTACGTCTTCGGCGTCGTCGCGCGCGCCTGGGTGTGGCACAACGTCACCTCGAACACCGGCAAGCCGATTCCCCAGGACGCCACCCGGTTCAGGCTCTACTCCGAGATGGTCTGCAGCGTGCCGTTCATGGCCCTCAGCGTCCAGACCGTGCTGGTGCCCTGAGAGACGGTGTCGGTCAGATTTAGCGCGGCCGTCCAGCGCCCACCGGCGACGGCAGCGCTACTGCCGTGCGCCGATGCCGATCGCGCCGGTCTTCCACTTCTTCAGCGACTGCTGGTAGCGGACCACCGCGTCGTAGAGCGCCTCGGCGATCTGCTGGCGGTAGGCGCCGGTGCGCAGCAGCTGCCCCTCCTGCCGGTTGGTGACGAAGGAAATCTCCGCCAGCACGCTCGGCATGCCGGCGCCGATCAGGACCACGAACGGCGCCTGCTTGACGCCGAGATCGCGCAGCGTCTTGTTGCGCGTCGCCAGGCGCTTGACCATCGAGCGCTGGACCATGTCGGCGAAATCCTTGGACTCGTCGATCTTGTTGTTGAGCGCGATCGCCCGGACGATGTCGGGCAGGCTGTGCATCGCCCGCGCCGAAGCCGCGTTCTCGCGCGCCGCCACCGCCTCGGCCTCGGGGTTGGACGCGAAGTTGAGGAAGTAGGTCTCGACCCCGCGCGCCGCGGCGTTGCGGCTGGCGTTGGCGTGGATCGAGAGAAACAGGTCGGCCCCCTCGCGGTTGGCAATCGCGGTGCGCTCCTCGAGCGGGACGAAGACGTCGGTGTCGCGGGTCAGCACCACGTCCATGCCCGGCTCCTTCTCGAGCAGGCGGCTGAGCCGCAGCGCCACGTCGAGGGTCAGCTCGGACTCGTTGATGCCGGTGGACTGCGCCCCCGGATCGTGGCCGCCGTGGCCGGCGTCGATGACGACGCGGGAGACGCCGAGGCCGAGCTGGCGGGAGAGCGAGAACTTGCCGTCGGCGTTGGCGGACGCCGGCGACGGCAGGATCGGCGACGGTGAGGTCAGCGCCCGCGACGGGAGCGGCTTCGGCGATTCGACCGCGTCAGCGGCGCGCTTCGCCGGCGCGGCCGGCGGCACCGTGACCGCGGCGGTCAGCTCGGGCGCGGGCAGCGACGCAACCAGCGCCACCGGCGGGGTGTCGGGAATCACCTCCGGCCGGACTTTCGCTGTAGCCTTGCCCGGTTTCGCAACAGCAGGGACCCTGGAGGCGCTACCCGGGGCAGCGTCGGGCTTCGCGGGTCCATCGTTCGCGCCGGCAGTGATACGAACCGGTGTCTTGCTCGCGGCAACCCCTGCGGCCGGCACAGTGCTCGTCACCGCGGCGGTCGTTGACGCACTGGCGTTCGCCGCCGGGCCGGTCTTGAAGTCGATGATCAGCCGCACCGGATTGTAGAGCGTGAAGACGCTGTAGCTCTCCGCCCCCTGCATGTCGAAGACGATGCGGGTGGTGGTGTTGGGATGGCGGCCGAGGCGGACGACGGGCACCGGCTCGTCGGTGAACTTGAGGGTCGCGTCCTGGAGCGCGCTGACTGCCTTGGTGTTCTTCAAATCGAAGAAGACCCGCCGCGGGCGATCGATCTGCTCGACGTGGTACGCCGATTCGCCGTCGAGCTCGATGGTCATGCGCACGCCGCCGTCGATGGACGAGCGCTTGATGTCGCGCAGAGTGATCGTCCCCGGCGCCGCCTGCGCCTCCGCAGCGGGGTTCGCCGGGGTCGGCTCCGCAGTGGCAGCCTTGGCTGGCTTCGCGGGCGCGGCATCGGCTGGCGCCGTATCCGCCGACCGTCCGGACGTCGCCGCAACCGTGGCCGGCGCCGACGTCTCCTCCTTCACCGACTCGCTCGCCTTCGGCCGCGCCGACGCCACGGCCTTCCCATCGTCCCTGCCGTCGAGCGTCTCGTCCACCCGCTTCGCCAGCGAGCTCGACGGGTAGCCGCGCTTCAGCAGCGTCAGCAGCCGCTCCGCGGTGCGGCGATCGGAGGCCTGGCCGAAGCGCTCGTGCGCCAGCAGCGCCAGGTTGCCCGCCTGCCACAGCGCGTTGTCGCTGTAGCCGCTGGTGGGGAAGCGCCGGACGATGGCCTCGTAGGTCTTGACCAGGCCGCGCAGCTGCAGCAGCGTCGGGCGGTCCTCCTGTTCGCGCACCACCCGCTCGCGCTCGAGGGCGCGGGTGTAGAGCGTCTGCGCGCCGTTGGCCGCCTGCGCGGGTGCCGGCAACGCCAGGCCGATGGTCGCGGCCATCAGCAGCGCCGCAATGGTTCTGAGAGTCATCTCTACCTCAGCTGCGCGTCCACTTCGTCAAAGTAATCGGCCTTGACGAGCACTTCGCGCGATTTGCCGCCGGCGGCTCCCGAGACGCCCGAGACCAGCCCTTCGGCCTCCATCATGTCCACCAGCCGCGCCGCGCGGCTGAAGCCGATCCGCAGCCGCCGCTGCAGGTAGGAGATGGATGCCTGTCCGCTCGAAACGACGATCCGCGCCGCCTCGTCGTAGAGGTCGTCTTTCTCGAACTCGAGGTCGCCGCCGCTCTTCTTGTCGTCCTCGGTGATGCTCGCGTCGTAGCTCGGCTTGCCCTGCTTGCGCAGGAAGCTGGCGAGCCGCGCCGTCTCCTGCTCCGAGATGTAAGGACCGTGCAGCCGCAGGAAGCGAGACGACGCGGGCGGGAGGTAGAGCATGTCCCCCTTGCCGAGCAGCTGCTCGGCGCCGTTGCCGTCGAGGATGGTGCGCGAGTCGATCTTCGAGGAGACGCGGAACGAGATCCGCGCCGGCAGGTTGGCCTTGATCAGGCCGGTGATGACGTCCACCGAGGGGCGCTGGGTCGCCAGAATCAGGTGGATGCCGACGGCGCGCGCCATCTGCGCGAGGCGGCAGATCGATTCTTCGACTTCGTGGCCGGCCACCATCATCAGGTCGGCGAGCTCGTCGATCAGGACGACGATGAAGGGGAGGAGCTTGACCTCGATGCCGTTGGCGTCGAGCACCGTGCCGTTGTTCTCCGCCTGCGCCAGCTTGAGGTTGCGGTTGTACTGCTCGATGTTGCGGACGCCGACCTTGGCGAGCGTCTTGTAGCGCTCTTCCATCTCGCGGACCGCCCAGCGCAGGGCGTTGGCGGCAAGCTTGGGATCGACGACCACCGGCGTCAGCAGGTGCGGGATCTCCTCGTACATCCCCAGCTCGAGGCGCTTGGGGTCGATCATGATCAGCCGCACTTCGTCGGGCGTGGAGCGGAAGAGGATGCTCGAGAGCATGGCGTTGACGCTGACCGACTTGCCGGTGCCGGTCGAGCCGGCGATCAGCAGGTGGGGCATGGTCGCGAGGTCGCCGACGAACGGCTCGCCGTGGATGGTCTTGCCGAGGGCGAGCGTCAGCCGCGACGCCGAGCGCTTGTAGGCCTCCGACTCGAGCAGCTCGCGCATCGAGATCAGGTCGCGGTTCTTGTTGGGAATCTGGATGCCGACGGTGGACTTGCCGGGGATGCGGTCGATCAGCACCGACTCGGCCTGCATCGCCAGGCAGAGATCGTCGGCGAGGCCGGTGATCTTGCTGTACTTCACCCCGGCGTCGGGCTTGAACTCGTAGGTCGTGACCACCGGGCCCGGATGGATCTGGACGACCGAGCCCTCGACGTTGAACTCGCGGCACTTCTCTTCGAGAAAGCGGGCGCCGTCCATGAGCTCGCGCTCGTCGATCTTGCCCTCGGCGCGCGGCGCGTCGAGCAGCGCCAGCGGCGGGGTGACGTAGGCGCCCATGCGGCGCTCGGCGGGAGACTTGTCCGCATCCGTAAGCGGCAGCGCCGCCGCGACCGGGGGCGGCGGACGCCGGATGGTGGCGGGCGGCGGCGTCGGACGAGAGGAAGCCGCCTTGAGCGCGGCGGCGGCGGCCTCGACCATCGCGGCGGTGCGCGAAGTCTTGCGCGCGGCGTCGCTGGCTTCCTGTTCTTCGCGGGCGGTGCGCGCCGCGATCGGAGGACGCGACACCGGCTCGGGCCCGTCCCGCCGCGCCGCAACCCTGGGCTTCGTGTCCGGGCCGCCGTCGCCTCGGGCCTGCGCCGGCGCCTTGTCGAGGTGCTTCTTCAGCACCTCCTGGCGCTCGCGCTCGCGCCGCCGTTCTTCCTGCCGCTCGCGGAAGCGCGCCACCATCCCGGCCCAGCGGTCGCGCAGCAGCTGCCCGAACGCGGCAAAGAGCCGGCCGAGGGAGAACTGGGTCGAGAGGATGATGCCGAGGAAGAGCAGCGTCAGGATGAGGATGATCGACCCGGTGCGATTGAGATAGGCGGCGAGCTCGCCCGCCACCGCGGTGCCGAGATAGCCGCCGGCGTGCGCCGTCTGCCTGCCCCCCTCCGCCGGGTCGAAGGCCAGCGCCAGGAAAGCCGACGCGCAGGTGAAGAGCAGCGCCGCTCCAATCAGCTTGGTGTAGGCGGCGTCCATGTCGCGGCACCAGAAGCGGTGCCATCCCATGACGATCAGGACCAGCGGAATCAGGTAGGCGCCGTAGCCGAGCAGTTGATAGGCGAGCTCCGCCGCGAACGCCCCGACCGGGCCGATGAAATTGGCGGTCGGCTGCTCGGCGCCGGTGTTGAAGAACCAGACCGGATCCAAGGCGTTGTAGCTGGCGAGCGAGATCAGCGCCAGCAGCGCCACGGCGAACAGCGAGACGCCGACGAACTCGCTCAGGCGGCGGGAAATGGTGGACCCCGCCATGTCAGATCTCCATCACCACCGGCAGCACGAGCGGCCGGAGGCCTGAGCGCTTGCGGAAGAACCGCTGCAGATCCACGCGAATCTTCTCCTTGATGAGCCCGGGGTCGGTCCGTTCTTCGACGCTCGCCCCCTCCAGGGTCGCGGCCAGGAGGGTGGGGATTTCCTTGAGCAGCGCCTCGGTGCGGGCGTCGAGCACGAAGCCCCGGGTGATGACGTCTGGCGTTTCTTCGAGCGTGCCCGACTGCCGGCCGATGGTCACGACCGGCACCACCAGGCCGTCGCCCGCCAGGTGGCGGCGGTCGCGGAGGACCTCGTCGCCGACCTCGCCGCTCCGGGTCCCGTCGATCAGGATGCGGCCCGCCGGCACTTTTCCCGCCAGCCGTCCCCCCTCGTCGTCGAAACGGATGAGGTCGCCGTTTTCTGCCAGCAGCACGTTGGTGCCCCTCGAAACCCGGGCGGCAATCCTGGCGTGGAGCGCCAGCTGCCGGTACTCCCCATGTATCGGCACGAAGTGCTTCGGCCTGACCAGTGAAAGCATGAGCTTGAGCTCTT
>JBDTOB010000009.1:0-22656 GCA_039933435.1 Acidobacteriota bacterium
TCGAGATCGGGGCGGACGACTACGTGACCAAACCCTTCAGTCCGAAGGAACTGGTCGCGCGCGTCGCCGCCCGGCTCCGGCGTGCCGCGCCGGCCGCGGTCGGCTCAGGCACGGCCGCCGCCATCCTCCGCTACGGACCGATCGCCATCGACGCCGACCGCCATGTCGTCAGCCTCGACGGCGAGGACGTCAAGCTCACCGCCAAGGAGTTCCTGCTGCTGCAGTACCTGATGCAGCATCGCGGGCGCCTGCTGTCGCGCGACCTGCTGCTGACCGATGTCTGGGGCTACCAGTACACCGGCGGCACGCGGACCGTGGACGTCCACATCCGCCGCCTCCGGGAGAAGCTGCCGCTGCTCAACGACGCCATCGAAACCATCAAGCAGTTCGGCTACAAACTGAAAGGCTGAGGGCCAGGCCGCTCCTGCGCCGCTTCCCGTGACCTTCCGCACCCGCTTCTTCCTCACCTCGCTGCTGACAGCGGCCGTCACCGTCGCGGTCGCGACCGCCCTGGTCTCGTGGTCGGTGCGCCGCAACCTCGATCAGCGCATCGAGCGCGGGCTGGTGAACGAGGCCCGGCTGGCCGCCGAAACGCTCTCCCATCGGCAGACCGCCACGCCCCTCGAGCTCGACGCCGAGGCGGACTCGATCGGGGCGCTGGTCGCGGCGCGCGCCACCTTCATTGCCGCCGACGGCGTCGTCGTCGGAGACTCGGAGCTGACGCCGCAGGAGATCGCCCGGGTCGAGAACCACGCCGGCCGGCCCGAAGTGCGCGAGGCGCTGGCCACCGGCCTGGGCATCGCGCGGCGCCACAGCACCACCGTCAACATCGACATGCTCTACGTCGCGGTGCCGGTGCGCAGCGCCGCCGCGCCGGCGCTCGCGGTCGTCCGCCTGGCGCTGCCGCTCCTCGAAATCCGCGAGCAGCTGGCCGCGGTCCGGCGTTATGCGGCCGTCGCCATGGCCGCGGGATTGCTCACCGCCCTGCTGCTCTCCTGGACGGTGTCGGCGATTGTCAGCCGCCGCGTCCGCGCCATCGCCGCCGCCGCCCGCCGCTACACCGCCGGGGACTTCTCGCGGCCGGTGCGCGACTACGGCGCCGACGAGCTCGGCATCGTGGCGCGGGTGCTCGATGATGCGATCCGCGAGATCGCCAGCCGCGCGGCGCAGCACGAGACCGAAAGCGCCCGCATGGAGGCGATCCTCAGCGGCATGGACGAAGGCGTGCTGGTGGTCAGCGAACACGGCCGGCTGCAGCTCGTCAACGGCGCGGCGCGGCGGATGCTCGGCCTGCCGCAGCCGCCGGAGGGGCGGCACTACCTGGAGATCGTCCGCCATCCCGGCATTGCCGCGCAGATCGCCACGGCGCTCGGCGGCCGCCCGGGGGAGGGGCTGGAGATCACCCTGGCGCGCGACCCCGGCACCACGGTGTTCGTCCGCTCGGCGCCGGTGCAGGCCCAGGGCTCGCGCGCCGCGGTCGTGGTGCTCCACGACATCACCGCGCTCCGCAAAGCGGATCAGATCCGCCGCGACTTCGTCGCCAACGTGTCGCACGAGCTGCGCACGCCGCTGACCGCGGTCCGCGGCTACGTCGAAGCCCTCCTCGACGGCAGCGCCGCCGGAGACGACGCCCGGCGCTTTCTCGAAACCATCTTCCGCCACACCGGCCGCATGGAGCGGCTGGTGCGCGACCTGCTGCGGCTGGCCCGCCTCGACGCCGGCCAGGAACCGCCGGTGCGGAGCCCCTGTCCGGTGGACTCGCTCTTCGCCGGCGTCGCCGCCGATCTCGCCGACACCCTCGAGGCGCGGCGCCAGCGGATCACCGTCTCGGTGGCCGCCGACGCCGGCCGGGTCTACGGCGATCCGGCCGGGCTCCACGACGCGCTCCGCAATCTCCTCGAGAACGCCACCAACTACGCACCCGACGACAGCCTCATCGAGCTGGCGTCGGCGCGCCAGGGGGATCGCGTCCTGCTCACCGTCGCCGACAGCGGCCCTGGCATTCCCGAGCCCGATCTCCCCCGGGTCTTCGAGCGCTTCTACCGCGTCGACAAGGCGCGCGCCCGCGGCACGCGCGATCCTGGCGGCACCGGCCTGGGGCTGGCGATTGCCAAACACCTGGTCGAGGCCCATGGCGGCCGCATCACCGTCGTCAATCGCGACGGCGGCGGCGCGGTCTTCACCGTGGCGCTGCCCGTCTGACCGCCGGCGGCGTCAAGGGGCGACGGTGATCGCGACGATCTTGTAGACGAGGGCGGCGATGCCCGCGGAGGCGGGAATGGTCAGCAACCAGGCCCAGACGATCCGCCCGGCGATGCCCCAGCGCACCGCCGACAGCCGCCGGATCGACCCGACGCCGATGATCGCCCCGGTGATGGTGTGGGTGGTGCTGACCGGAATGCCGAGATGGGTCGCCGTGAACAGCGAAATCGCGCCGGCGGTCTCCGCGGCGAAGCCGCCGACCGGCTGCAGCTTGGTGATCTTCGAGCCCATGGTGTGGATGATCCGCCAGCCGCCCGAGAGCGTGCCGAGGGCAATCGCCGCATGCGCCGCCATGATCACCCAGAAGGGAATCGGCAGGTGGCCGTCGACCAGGTTGAGGTAGCCGCCGGCCACCAGCACGCCGGCGATGATCCCCATGGTCTTCTGCGCGTCGTTGCCGCCGTGCCCGAGGCTGTAGGCCGCCGCCGACACCAGCTGCAGCCGCCGGAACCAGCGATCCACCCGTCCCGGCGCGAAGCCCTTGAAGACCCACAGGTTGGCCAGCATGATCAGGAAGCCGAGCGACATCCCCATCAGCGGCGCCAGGACGATGAAGATCAGCGTCTTGGTCCAGCCGGCGACGATGATGGCGCTGAATCCGGCCTTGGCGATGGCCGCCCCCGCGTAGCCGCCGATGAGCGCGTGCGACGAGCTCGTCGGCAGGCCGTAATACCAGGTAATCAGGTCCCAGACGATGGCGCCGATCAGCGCCGCGAAGATCACCGCGAAGCTGACGATGTGGATGTCGACGAGGCCGGCGCCGACGGTCTTGGCCACCGCGGTGCCGAAGGCGAACGCGGCGATGAAGTTGAAGGCCGCCGCCCACAGCACCGCCTTGCCGGGCGAGAGCACGCGGGTCGACACCACCGTGGCGATCGAGTTGGCGGCATCGTGAAATCCGTTGATGTAGTCGAAGATCAGGGCGACGAAGATCAGCCCGATGACCGCGAGGAGATTGGCGTCCATCCGCTAGGCGTGCTTGACGACGACGCCTTCGAGGACGTTGGCGACGTCCTCGCAGCGGTCGGTGGCATCCTCGAGGAAGTCGAAGATCTCCTTCCACTTCATCACCTGGATGGGATCGCTCTCCTCCTCGAACAGCCGCTGCACCGCCCCCTGGTGGGCGCGATCGGCCTCGTTCTCGAGCCGGTTGATCTCCACGGCCGGTTCCGCGACCCCCTTTTTGCGCTCGAGCGCCTTGGTCGCGAGCACCACCTGCTCGGCACAGGCCATGATGATCTGCGCGAGCTCGCGGGCCCCCTGCCTGACCTGGGTAATGCCGTAGAGCCGGACAATCGTCGCGGTCGCGTCGATGGCGTCCATGACATCGTCGAGCGACCGCGCCAGCGCGAAGATGTCCTCCCGATCGAGGGGGGTGACGAAGGTGCGGTGCAGCCGCTGGATGATCTCGTGGGTCAGGAAGTCACACTTGTGCTCGACTTCCTTGATCTCTTCGGCCTTGTCCCAGAGGGGGTGCGCCGGCGCCAGCATTTCCTCGAGAATCTTGGCGCCGTGCCGGATCTCTTCGGCCAGGGCGACGAAATCATCGTAGAAACGCTCTTCCTTCGGTATCAGTCTGAAACTCACACAGCCCCCCGCGCGGAATCTTAGCAGATTCCGCCCTCCCCTCCGGCGCGGCCGCCGCACCAGCTTTAACGCCGGCGTCACCCGGCGGTAACGCCGCCAACACGCCGCCCGCATACGCTCGTCATGCCGGTCGATGGCGAGGGCGGAGCCGGTGCGGTTTAACACCGCCGAAACACCCGCGTGACGCCGCGGAAACGCGCCATCGCTATGGTCGAAAGGGAGAACACGAGTGCAGCGACGAGTGACGGGTTTACTTCGTGCGGGGACGGCCGCTCTGTTGATGAGCCAGGCCCTGCCCTGCGCCGCGCAGGTCACCCCGGCCGCGGGCTACGTCCCGCCGGACGACACCCCCTCGATCACGGTCGGGGCGACGCTGTTTGCCGACTACACGATCGTCACGACGCCGAAGATCACGGATGCCGACGGCAACCGCGTCACCGCCAACGCCTTCAACATCGGCCGCGCCTACCTCAACGTCACCGGCCACGTCTCGCATCGGATCTCCTTCCGGATCACCCCCGACATCGTCCGCGAGTCCGGCGCCGGCAGCTCGCTCACCGGCAGCTACACCTTCCGGCTCAAGTACGCCTACGCGCAGTTCAACCTCGACGACTGGACCAACGCCGGCCGCACCGGCACCTGGGTGCGCCTCGGCATGCAGCAGACGCCGTACGTCGATTTCATGGAGTCGGTCTACCGCTACCGCTTCCAGGGCACGATCTTCGAGGAGCGTGAGGGCTTCATGTCCTCGTCGGACGTCGGCGCCGCGGCGCATTACAGCCTGCCGGGCAATTATGGCGACCTCCACGGCGGCGTCTACAACGGCGAGTCCTACGCGCGGGCGGAGACCAACAACCAGAAGGCCGTGATGCTGCGGGGGACGGTCCGGCCGCTGCGGATGCATCCCGTGCTGCGCGGTCTGCGGGTGACCGGGTTCTACGACCGCGACGCCTACCTGCGGCACGCCCCCCGCACCCGGGCGATCGGCGCGCTCACCTTCGAGCATCCCCGCGTCAACGCCGCCTGGGAATACCTCGTCGCCCGCGATCAGACGTCCGCGGCGGCGGGCCGCGTCGAGGGGCGGGGCTATTCGCTCTGGGCGACGCCCCGCGCCGCCCGCGGCTGGGAAGGGCTGATCCGCTTCGACCGGCTGGTGCCGAGCCGCGATCTCGACGCCGCCCGCGATCGCACCATCGGCGGCATCGCCTACTGGTTTCCGCACCAGGGGACGGTGTCCACGGCGCTGCTGCTCGACGTCGAGCGCCAACGCTTCCATCACCTGACGGCCGCGCCGCCGGACGACCACCGCGTCGCGCTGCACGCGCTCGTCAATTTCTGACGCCCACGACAGAGAGGAACAGACCGACATGCACCCGACCACGACACTGCTCGCCGCCGGCTTCGCCGTGGCCCTCGCCGGCGCCACGCTCTCCGCCCGCGCCGTCCAGATTACCGGCGCCGGCGCCACCTTCCCGTATCCGATCTATTCGAAGTGGTTTTCGGAATACCACAAGCAGCATCCCGACATCGAGATCAACTACCAGTCGATCGGCTCGGGCGGCGGCATCCGCCAGCTCACCAGCCGCACGGTCTTCTTCGGTGCCACCGACGGCCCGATGACCAGCGAACAACTGCAGGCGGCGCCCGGCCGCGTGCTCCATTTTCCCACCGTGCTCGGCGCCGATGTCCCGGTCTACAACTTGCCGGGCGTCACCGCGGAGCTGAAGTTCACGGGCGCCCTGCTCGCCGATATTTTCCTCGGCAAGGTCACCAAATGGAACGACCCGCAGATCGCCAAGATCAACAGCGGCGTCGGCCTGCCGGCGACCGACATCACGGTGGTCCACCGCTCCGACGGATCGGGCACGACCTACATCTGGGCCGACTACCTCGCCAAGGTCTCGCCCGAGTGGAAGTCCAGGGTCGGGGTGGCGACGTCGGTCAACTGGCCGGTCGGGGTCGGCGGCAAGGGTAACGAGGGCGTCGCCGGGCTGGTGCGGCAGACCCCGGGGGCGATCGGCTATGTCGAGCTGATCTACGCGCTGCAGAGCAAGATTGCCTACGGCGCGGTCCAGAACGCCGCCGGCGAGTTCCTGCGCGCGACCCCCGCCGCGGTGACCAAGGCCGCCGAGGCCGCCGCCGCGAAGATGCCGGCCGACTTCCGGGTCTCGATCACCAACGCGCCGGGCGCCGGGGTGTATCCGATCTCGTCGTTCACCTGGCTGCTGCTCTATGAGCATCCCCAGGACAAAGCCAAAGGCAAGGTCATGGTCGAGTTCATGAAGTGGGCGCTCACCGACGGCCAGCAGTTCGCCACCGCGCTCGGCTACGCGCCGGTCCCGAAGAACGTGGTTGACATGGAACTGAAGGCGCTCGCCGGGATCACGCAGTAGCCATGCGCCGCCGGCCCGACGACCTGATGCTGCGGCTGGTCACCGGCGCCTTCGCGCTGGTCCTCATCCTCATCGTCGTCGGGATCGGCGCCGAGCTGGTGCGGCAGTCGAGCCTGTCGCTGGCCAGGTTCGGCTGGCGCTTCTGGGCGACCGACACCTGGGACCCGGTCGCCGGCGAGTTCGGGGCGCGGCCGTTCATCTGGGGCACGCTCTATTCCTCGGTGCTGGCGCTGCTGCTGTCGACGCCGATTGCCCTCGGCATCGCGGTCTTCACCTCGGAGCTGGCGCCCGCGTGGCTGCGGGGGCCGATCGTCTTCCTCACCGAACTGCTCGCCGCCATTCCTTCGATCGTCTACGGGCTCTGGGGCATCTTCGTGCTGGTGCCGCTGGTCCGCAGCCTCGAGACCGCGACGCCGGCCTGGCTGCGGAGCACCCCCTTCTTCAGCGGCCCGCCGCTGGGGGTCGGGCTGCTGGCGGCGGCCCTGATCCTCGCGGTGATGGTAATTCCGTTCACCTCGTCGATCGCCCGCGAGGTCCTGCGCACCGTGCCCCGGGCGCAGCGGGAAGGGGCGATCGCGCTCGGCGCGACGCGCTGGGAGGCCATCCGCATGGCGCTCTTCCACGCCCGCACCGGGATCGCCGGCGCCATCATGCTCGGCTTCGGCCGGGCGCTCGGCGAGACGATGGCGGTGACGATGGTGATTGGCAACAATCCGCAGGTCAGCCTGTCGCTCTACGCGCCGCAGTACACGATGGCGGCGGTCATCGCCAACGAGTTCACCGAGGCCGCCGACAATCTCTACCTGAGCGCGCTGGTCGAGATCGGCCTGGTGCTGTTCGCGATCACGCTGCTCATCAACGCGCTGTCGCGGCTGCTGATCTGGTCGATGAACCGGCCGGCGCGGCGGCGCGCGCTGCCGCCTGCCGCCGTGACGGAGGCGGCATGATGCGCGATCGCTGGCGCCGGGTGCTGTCGGCGCTGGTGACCGCGCTGGCCGCGGCAGCGGTCGGCCTGGCGCTGGTGCCGCTGGGGTTCGTCCTCGTCTACGTCGCGCTCCAGGGGGTGTCCGCGCTGAGCCTGTCGTTCTTCACCCGCATGCCGGTGCCGGTCGGAGAAGCCGGCGGCGGCATGCTCAACGCCATCGTCGGCTCGGGAATCGTCACCGGGGTGGGAGCGCTGTTCGCGATTCCGGTCGGGGTGATGAGCGGGATCTATGCGGCCGAGTTCCGCGGCTCGCGCCTCGGCACGCTGGTGCGCTTTGCCGCCGACACCCTGAACGGGGTGCCCTCGATCGTCATCGGCGTGTTCGTCTACGGCGTCGCGGTGCTGCCGTTCCGGCACTTCTCCGGGCTCGCGGGGGCGCTGGCGCTCGGCATCATGATGCTGCCGCTGATCATGCGCACCACCGAGGAGCTGCTGCTGCTGGTGCCGGCGACGCTCCGGGAAGGCGCCCTGGCGCTCGGCGCCACCCGCGCCCGCGCGGTCTTCACCGTGGTGCTGCCGGCGGCGCTGTCCGGCATCCTGACCGGCATCCTGCTGGCGCTCGCCCGGGTCGCGGGAGAAACCGCGCCGCTGCTCTTCACCACCTTCAACAACCGCTTCTGGTCGAGCGACCCCCGCCACCCGATGGCGACGCTGACGGTGCAGATCTACACCTACGCGGTGTCGCCGTACGACGAGTGGCATCGCCAGGCGTGGGCGGGGGCGCTGGTGCTGTTGACGCTGGTCGTGAGCTTCTCGGTGATCGCCCGGCTCGCCACCGCGCGGCTGACGCGGCTGCAGCGCGGCGCCTGATCACGGCCGCGGCGCGAGCCGCTCGCGCGCCAGCAGATCCACGACCCGCGCGCGGATGTCGTCGCGGATCGCCCTGACGGCCTCGGCGCCGCGCCCCTTCGGATCGGGCAGCGCCCAGTCCTCGCGGCGGCTGCCGGCCACCACCGGGCAGGCGTCGCCGCATCCCATGGTGACGATCAGCTGCGCCTGCGAGGCCAGCGCCGCGGTAAGCCGCTGCGGACGCTGCGCGGCGAGGTCGGTCCCGCTCTCGCGCATCACCTCGACGACCTCCGGATGCACGGCGGCGGCCGGCGCGCTGCCGGCGGAGATCGCCCGCGCGCTGGCGGCGTCGGCCAGCTGATTGAAGAAGGCCGCCGCCATCTGCGAGCGGCCGGCATTGTGGACGCAGGCAAAGAGCACCGTGATCACCGGCCGCCCCCGCAGCAGCGGCGTGTGCCGGAGGCCGGCGGCGGTGGGCAGCACGCGCCGGTCCGGCGCTCGAGCCGTGCCGCATCGTTTCGCACCCCGGCGACATGGGTCAGGGCATGCGCCACCGAGGCCACCAGTTCCTCGAGCACCGGATCGGGGCCCGGCGCCAGACGGTAGTGCATCCACAGCCCGTCGCGACGGGCGGTGACCAGGCCGGCGCGGCGCAGGTAGGCCAGATGGCGCGACACTTTCGGCTGGGTCAGCGCCAGCGCCTCGTGAATGTCGCACACGCACACTTCCCCGCCGGCCAGCAGGGCGAGGATCCGCAGCCGGGTCGGGTCGGCCAGCGCCTTACAGAGGCCGGCCACCGCATCCACTCGCGTGGTCATATATTCGCCTTGACAGATATACTGCCGCTCGCTAGCATATATGCATCTTCGCATATAAAGGAGTGCCCCATGAATCCCTTGTCAGATGCCATCCGGACAAAATACGCAGCGGCCGCCACGGCGGTACGCCAGGGCGCCGGCGGCGGCTGCTGCGGCGGTGCGGCCGACGCCTGCGACCCGATCACGTCGCGGCTCTACGGCGAGGCCGACACCGCGGCCCTGCCGGGCGGCGCCGTGGCCGCCTCGCTCGGCTGCGGCAACCCGACGGCCATGATCACGCTCGAGCCGGGCCAGGTGGTGCTCGACCTCGGCTCCGGCGGCGGCATCGACGTGCTGCTGGCGGCGCGCCGGGTCGGCCCGACCGGCAAGGTCTACGGCCTCGACATGACCGACGAGATGCTGGCGCTCGCCCGCGACCACCAGCGCCAGGCCGGCGTCGCCAACGTCGAGTTCCTCAAGGGCACGATCGAGGCGATTCCCCTCCCCGACGCCGCCGTCGACGTGGTCATCTCCAACTGCGTCATCAACCTCTCCGCTGACAAGGACGCGGTCCTCGGCGAGGCGTTCCGGGTCCTGAAGCCCGGCGGCCGCTTCGCCGTCTCCGACGTGGTGGTCCGCGGCGAAGTCCCCGCCGCGGTGCGGCGCAGCATGGAGTTGTGGATCGGCTGCGTCGCGGGCGCGCTCGAGGAATCGGACTACGCCGAGCGCCTCCGGACCGCGGGCTTCGACGAGGTCTCGGTCGAGCCGTGGCGCGTCTACCAGGTGGCGGACGCCCGCGCCTTCCTCGCCGGCAGCGGCCTCGACGTCGACCGCGTCGCGCCGGCGATCGAGGGACGGTTCGCCAGCGCCTTCATCCGCGGCCGTAAGCCGGCGGCGCCAGCCTGCTGCGGACCGGAGTGCTGCCCGGCCGGGTAAAGCCGGGGGAGCGGGCGGGAGCGCCGCGTCCGGAATAAGATGGGGGGCATGAACGACGTGCTCACCCTCATCCTCGGCGGCGGACGCGGCACCCGCCTGTTCCCGCTCACCCAGATGCGGTCGAAGCCGGCCGTTCCGCTCGGCGGCAAGTACCGCCTGATCGACATTCCGATCAGCAACTGCATGCACGCCGGGCTCAAGCAGATCTTCGTGCTCACCCAGTTCAATTCGGCGTCGCTCAATCGCCACGTCGCCCAGACCTACCGCCTCGACGTCTTCTCGGACGGCTTCGTCGAGGTGCTCGCCGCCGAACAGACGCCCGAGAGCAGCGACTGGTTCCAGGGTACCGCCGACGCGGTCCGGCAGGCGGCGCGGCACTTCACCGGCTACGAGGCCGAGTACTACCTGATCCTGGCAGGGGACCATCTCTATCGCATGGACTTCGGCGAGATGGTCGAGGCCCACATCGAGAGCGGCGCTGACATCACCATCGCGGCGCAGCCGGTCAGCCCGGCCGATGCCACAGAGATGGGCATCTTCCTCTTCGACGACCGCGGCCAGATTGCCGGTTTCGAAGAGAAACCCGACGACGCGCGGCTGGCCGCGATCGGCACGAGCATCCCGCGCGGCTCGGCCGCCGGCGGCGTCACCCCCGACAAGCCGTTCGTCGCCTCGATGGGCATCTACGTGTTCTCGCGCGAGGTGCTGCTCGACATTCTCGACCAGCCCGGCGTCGACTTCGGGCGCGAGATCATCCCCCACGCGCTCGCCACTCACCACGTCAATCCCTACATCTTCCGCGGCTACTGGGCCGACGTCGGCACCATCGAGGCGTTCTACGACGCCAACATCCAGCTGACGCGGCGCGGCGCCCCCTTCAATTTCTTCCACCCGCGCTGGCCGATCTACACCCACCCGCGCTTCCTGCCGGGGACGCGCGCCTACGACTGCCGCATCGAGGCCTCGATCCTGGCCGAGGGCAGCTACCTCGATCACTGCGAGATCGCCGACTCGGTGGTCGGCATCCGCAGCCACGTCAACGCCGGCGCCCGCATCACCCGCTCGATCCTGCTCGGCGCCGACACCTACGAGGAAGAGATCGCCACCCAGGCCGTCCCGCTCGGCATCGGCCGCGACGTCGTCCTCGACCGCGTCATCGTCGACAAGAACGCCCGGATTGCCGACGGCGTGCGGCTGGTGAACGAAGCCGGGGTCGACGAGGCCGACGGCGACGGCTACTACATCCGCAACGGCATCATCATCGTGCCCAAGGGGGCGATCGTGAAGCCGGGCACGGTGGTCTGAGCCCGGCTCGTCCCGCCGCCCGTCACCAGTCCCACCGGCCGTCCGCCCGGCGGTCACGCCGCCCGTCCCTGCCTGCGCCCGCCGCGTACCATCGCCGCGCAATCGCAAACCAACCGCACCCGCCGCCGTCTAAGCCCTCCGAGTTGCCGGTGGAGGCCGGCAGCCCGCACGTCGGGATGAGGGGCCACCAGGCGGAGGCCGGCATGCGACACGGAGTTCTCGGAGCAGTGCTCCTGGCGGGTCTTGCGCGCAGCGTCGCCGCCGCCGCGGGCGGTCCGGCGATGGACGCCACCGAAGTGCGGCGGTTGATGACGGACGAGCATCGGCACGTCCGCACCGTCGATGCGCGCATCGGCCGCGCCCTGGCCGACGGACTGGAGCGTTCGCCGACGCTGGCGCAACTGGTCCTGGCCCTCGAGCGATCCGACGTCATCGCCTACGTCGAGTTCGCGATCGGGATGCATCCGTCGCTGGCGGGGCGGATGCTGCTGACGGCAACGCCGCCGCGGCCGCGCGGCCTGCGCTACGTGCGGATTCAGGTCGCCCCCTCGCTCCGCGGCAACGAGCTGATTGCGATCATCGGCCACGAGCTGCAACATGCGCTCGAGGTCGCCGAGTCCCCGGAGGTGAGAGACGAGGCCGGGCTGATTGCGCTCTACCGCGCGATTGGACGCCCGGCGCGCGGCGGCGAACGCTACGACACCATCGCCGCCCAGCACACCGGGCGGCAGGTGCGCACCGAGCTGAGTGGCTAGCGCCGGCTAGGTCAGCGCGCGCAGGATGCGGGGCGGCAGGAACCAGCGCAGCTGGCCAGGGCCCTTCGGGGGAAAGACCTCGAAGTCGATGCGGCAGATGCCCCCCTTCTTGAATGCGAGGGGGACGCGGGCGCCGATCAGGCGCGCCGCCAGCTCACCGATGTTGGGCTCGTGACCGACGAGCGCAATCCGCTCCTTGCGCATGTGGCGGCCGAGCTCCTGGAAGACGGCCGAGGGGGTGCCGGCGGGTGCGAGGGCGTCGCTGGTCGAGAGCGTCGGCGCCGCCTCCAGGGTTTCCACCAGGATGTCCGCGGTCTGTCTGGTGCGCGTCAGCGGACTGCTGATGATGTGGTCGAAGCCGACCCCGAGGGCATTGAGCGCGCGGGCCTCCTGGTGAAGCCGCTTGATGCCGGCGCCGGTCAGCGGCCGCTTGGAATCGTCCGGATACTCGTCGCCGCGCTCGGCGGCAATCCCGTGGCGAATGAGGTAGAGCTCGAGGGTGGCCATGATCAGCGGCTGCTCCGGGACGCGGCGGCGGCGTGGCGCGCGAGCGTCATCTTCGCGGTCCGGATCCGCCGCACCGCCAGCTGCGGCACGATCGCCTTGCGGACGACGGCCGGCACCTCGCGCAGCTTGGGCCCGGCCGACAGGTACTTGCCGTGGAGGTGGCGGCACTGCGCCTCGACGTGCGCCGCCAGGGCGTCGAGCCCGGCCCGCGCCTCGGGACGCGCCGAGGCCGCGCCAATCTGGGTCGCGGCGATGTGGGTCTGCAGGACCTGCAGATCGTGCAGGGTGCCGAGCAGCTCCTGCGTCCCCTTGATGGTGCGGAGGTGCGGCGCCGCCGCCTTGACCCCGGCGTCGAAGGCCAGCTCGAGGCCGTAGCGCAGCTTTTTCGCCGCGATCCGCACCTCGTGCAGCCGTTCCGGCGCATACATGTGCCCGGCGGCGTCCATCGCCGTCGTCAGCGCGCGCGATCGCTCGAGGAGGCGGCTGCCGAGCGCCTTCCGCCACGGCTCGGTCGTGGCCTGCTCGAGCGCGGCGCTGACCGACGCCAGCCGGCGGCCCAGCTTGTCGTGGTCGACCGCCTCCAGCCGCTTCAGCATGACCGCCCGCCGCGCCTCGCGCTCGCCGGCCACCGTCGCCCGGACCTCCTCGACCGCGGTCCGCGAGACGTCCGGGGTCGCCGACAGCGCCTCGAGCAGCGACAGCGTGACATCCAGCTCGCGCACGGTACCGAGCGCCCGGGTCAGCCGGCGCACCTTGCGCGCCGCCTTCCCCGCCTTGCTGCCGCGCAGGCCTGTCGACAGCACCGGGATCGCCTCGCGCAGCCGGCGCGAGGTGACGCGGGCCTGATGCACCCCGACGGCATCTCCCGCGGCGGCGCCGATCAGGTGCCGCTTCAACGTCCCGGCCAGGCGGCGCATCAGCAGCGTCGCGGGCCGTTGGGTGGAACTGTTCATGGTAGGATGGCGACCGTCCTGGCCTCTCCGGCGGGGTGGCGGCTGAGTTCGGGAATTATATCGCACGGCGTCGTGGTCATCCTTGCTTGCAAGCCTTGCAAGACCTGGACCGGATGAGCTTCCCTCCCGCATGCGCATAGCGGCCATCGACATCGGGACCAATTCCATCCATATGATCGTGGTGCAGGTCCGCCCGGACCTGTCCTTCGAAGTCATCGACAGGGAAAAGGCAATGGTCCGGCTGGGCGCCGGCGGCCTCGACGGCCGTCGCCTTACCCACTCCGCAATGGCCGCGGCCCTCCAGACTCTCACCAAGTTTCGCCGGCTCGCGGAGAGCCACCAGGTCGATGAAATCGTCGCCGGAGCGACCAGCGCGACGCGCGAGGCCGAGAACGGCGGCGACTTCATCGCCGAGGTCGGCCGCCAGACGGGCATCCGCATCCGGGTCATCTCCGGCACCGAGGAGGCCCGCCTCATCCACCTGGCGGCCTGCTACGGCGTGGACGTCGGCGCCGCCAGCGCCATCGTCATCGACATCGGCGGCGGCAGCGTCGAAGTCACCCTCGGAACCGCGACGAAAGTCGCACAGGGGCGCAGCTTCAAGGCGGGGGTGATCCGTCTCACCGAGCGGTTCGTCCGGAGCGATCCGCTCTCGGGGCGCGATGAGCGGCGCCTGGTGAAGCACCTCAACCGGGAGATGGGCGGGTATCTCGACGGCCTGGCGGCGGCCGAGGCCGGGCGGATCATCGGCACCTCGGGGACCATCCTCAGCCTCGGGGTGCTGGCCCTCGGCGACGCCCCGGGTCCGGTCGGCGAGCTCCGCAACCAGCGCGTCAGCGTCAAGGCGCTCCGGCGCGTCCGCAAGCGGCTGGTCGCGGCCAGCATCGAGGAGCGGCTGCAGCTGCCGGGGCTCGATCCGCGCCGCGCCGATCTCAACGTCGCCGGCGCGGTCCTGCTCGACACCATCCTGCGGCGCCTCGGCGCGACCGAGCTGACGCTCTGCGACCTGGCCCTGCGCGAAGGCCTGGTCCTCGACTACATCCATCGCAACAGCGCCCGGATCAGGAAGGTCGAGCGCTACCCCGACGTCCGCCGCCGCAGCGTCGTCGAACTGGCCGAACGGTGCGGCTACTGGGCCGAGCACGCCCAGCAGGTGGCCCGGCTCGCGTTGAGCATCTTCGACCAGACGCGTAGCGTTCATGGACTCGGCGAACGCGAACGTGAATGGCTGGAATACGCCGGACTCCTCCATGACATCGGCGTCCACATCAGCTACGACCGTCATCACCGGCACTCGTACTATCTGATCAAGAATGGAGACCTTCGGGGATTTGCCCCGCAGGAGGTCGAAGTGATGGCGCTCGTCGCGCGCTACCATCGCCAGGGCACGGCGAAGAAGTCGCACGACGGCTACGGAGAGCTCGGCGGCCGGCTGCGGCGGACCGTCCGGGTGCTGTCCGCGATCGTTCGACTGGCCGAGGGGCTGGACCGCAGCCACGCGCAGGCGCTCTCCGGCATCGATCTCATTCCCAGTGGCGAGGACTACCTCGCCCGTCTGCACACCCGGGGCGACGCCGAGCTGGAGCTCTGGGCCGCCCATCGCCACGTCGCGCCGTTCGAGCGGGAGATCGAGGCTCCGGTTCGATTCGAGGTCGCGGGGCCCGATTCCAAGGATCAACCGCCGCATGTTGAACAACCTGACCACGCCGCACGCCCACCCCGGAAAGCTGTTCGTGGTCGAGGGCATCGACGGCTCGGGCAAGACGACCCAGCTCGCGCTGCTCGCAAAATGGCTTAAGGCGGCGGGCCATCCCGTCTTCGTCACGGAATGGAATTCGTCAGCGCTGGTCAAGGCCGCCACCAAGACCGGCAAGAAGAAGAACTCGCTGACGCCGATGACGTTCAGCCTGCTGCACGCCACCGACTTCGCCGACCGGCTGCTCTACAACATCGTGCCGCCGCTCAAGGCCGGCATGATCGTGCTCGCCGATCGCTACACCTACACCGCCTTCGCCCGCGATGCCGCGCGCGGCGTCGATCGGCGCTGGGTCCGCGAGCTCTACAGCTTCGCGGTGCGGCCCGACCTGGCGGTGTATTTTCGCGTTCCCATCGAGGTCTCGACCGACCGCCTGATGGCGCGCCGCGTCAAGCTCAAGTTCTACGAGGCCGGCATGGACATGGGGTGGAGCTCGAACGCGGTCGAGAGCTTCCGCCTCTTCCAGGGCAAGGTCCTCGACGAGTACGACCGCCTGGTCGACGAGTTCGGCCTCAGCGTCGTCAATGCCACCGGCAGTATCACCGAGCAGCAGCGGACCTTCCGCAAGCTCGTCTCACAGCACCTGGAGATAGCGGATGACGACCGACAGCTCGACGAGCCGCTTGGTTGAGGCGGCAGGCGCCGCCACCAAGCCGGGCACCTACTACGGCTATGGCATTCCCTACCTGCCGATCGACGGCTACCCGGGGAAGATCATCGCCATCGAGGGCACCGACGGCGTCGGCCGATCGACGCAGATTTCGCTGCTGCGCGAGTGGCTCGAGGTCCAGGGCTACGGCGTCGTGGAGACCGGCTGGACGCGGTCGGAGCTGATGCAGCCGACCATCGAGCTCGCCAAGGCCAGCAACACGCTCAACAAGCTCACCTTCGTGCTGCTCTACGCCACCGACTTCGCCGACCGGCTCGAGAAGGAAATCATCCCGGCGCTCAAGGCCGGCTTCATCGTGCTCTCGGACCGCTACATCTTCACCGCCCTCGCCCGGGCGGGCGTCCGCGGCGTCGACCGGACGTGGATGCGCGGCCTCTACGGCTTCGCCATCGCGCCCCACCAGGTGTTCTACCTCAAGATCGACGAGAAGACGCTCATCCGCCGGGTCCTGCAGTCGCGCGGCATGGACTATTGGGAATCCGGCATGGACATGAAGATCGGGGACGACATCTACGAGAGCTTCCGCGCCTATCAGCGCTCGCTGCTGCGCGAATACGCCTCGATGGCGGACGAGTTCGGCTTCCGCGTCCTCGACGCGCGCCGCAAGGTCGACGTCATCCAGGACGAGCTGCGGCGGCAGATTGGCGCCTTCCTCGCGGAGGCCGAGATTCCGGCGCGGCCCGAGGACCCGCGGGGCTGAGGGCGCTGTTTACACCGAATTAACCCGCCCGAAATGGCGGAGACACGGGTGGCGCGCTACGCTCGTTTCGTGGCTGCCGTCACCACCCTGCCGCCGCTCGCGCCCCGGGCCTCCCGCCCTGGCCCCGCTCCGGCGCCCGCCGCGGCGCGGCCGCCGGTCGTCGACGTCCGCGGCCTCGACTTCTACTACGGGCAGAAGCGCGCGCTCGAATCGATCACCCTCGGCATCCGCCCCAACCTCGTCACCGCCTTCATCGGGCCGTCCGGCTGCGGCAAGAGCACGCTGCTGCGCACCCTGAACCGGATGAACGACATCATCCCCGGCACCCGTGTCGAGGGCAGCGTCCTGATTGACGGGGCCGACATCTACGCCCCCTCGACCGACGTCGTCCGGCTGCGCCGGCGGGTCGGGATGGTGTTCCAGAAATCGAATCCGTTCCCGAAGTCGATCTTCGAGAACGTCGCCTACGGCCTGCGGATCAACGGCCTGGCCCGCGACCGCTCGACGCTGCACGCCCGGGTCGAGGACAGCCTCAAGGCCGCGGCGCTCTGGGACGAAGTGAAGGACCGCCTCCACGAATCAGCGCTGCTGCTGTCGGGCGGCCAGCAGCAGCGGCTGTGCATCGCCCGGGCGCTGGCGATCGAGCCGGAGATCCTGCTGATGGACGAGCCGGCCTCGGCGCTCGACCCGATGGCCACGCAGCGGATCGAGGAGCTGGTCTACCGGCTCAAGTCCCGCTACACCATTGTCATCGTCACCCACAACATGCAGCAGGCGGCGCGGGTCTCGGACGAGACCGCGTTCTTCTGGCTGGGGCGCCTCGTCGAATTCGCCGCCACCGACCAGCTCTTCACCAATCCGGCCGAAAAGCTGACCGAAGACTACGTCACCGGAAGGTTCGGGTAGCGCCGTGACTGACCTCACCGTATTCCGGCACTTCCAGGAGGAGCTCGAGCAGCTCAAGGCCCGCCTGCTGGAGATGGGCGGCCTCGCCGAAGACCGCGTCCGCGCCGCGGTTGCCGGCCTGGTCGACCGCGACCGCGAGGCCATCGCCCGCGTGCTCGAAGGGGACGGGCCCATCAACCAGTTCCACATCGAGATCGACCACCGCTGCTTCACGCTGCTGGCGCTGCACCAGCCGATGGCCGTCGACCTCAGGGCGATTGTCTCGGCGGTCAAGATCAATACGGACCTCGAACGGGTCGGCGACCTCGCGGTCAACGTCGCGGAGGCTTCGCGCCGGTACATGCGCCACCCCCCCGTCAAGGCGCTCATCGATATCCCGCGGATGGCGGGCATCGCCCAGACGATGTTGCGCGATGCGCTCGACGCCTACGTCCGCCGCGACACCGGGCTGGCGCGGGCGGTGCTCAGCGCCGACGACGAGCTGGACGGCCTGAAAACGCAGCTGTTTCGCGAGCTGCTGACCTTCATGCTGCAGGCGCCGACGACGATCGAACCGGCGCTGGAGCTGATCCTGATCTCCCGCCATCTCGAGCGCATCGGCGACCACGCCACCAACATCGCCGAGGACGTCATCTTCATGGTGCTGGCCAAGGACGTCCGGCACCACGCCGCCGACGCCGGTTAGCGGCTGCCTGCCCGGCAAATCCCCCCATCAGATAGAATAGCGAGGTTGCACATGGTGCAGCCTGAACATCCTTGCGCGTACTGCGGCCGCCGTCCCGCCGATCCGGCGTGGCGGCCATTCTGCTCGGAGCGGTGCAAGCTTGCCGATCTGGGGCGATGGCTGTCGGAGGAGTACCGCATCCCCGGGGAGCCGCTCCCCGCAGACGACGAGGACGCTGACTAGGACATGGCCGACACGCTGACGATTACCGACAATCGGACCGGAAAGACCTACGAGCTGCGGATCCAGAACGGCACGGTCCGGGCCATGGACCTTCGCCAGATCAAGGTCTCCCCGGACGACTTCGGGATGATGACCTACGATCCGGCGTTCACCAACACCGCGGCCTGCCGGAGCGGGATTACTTACATCGACGGGGAGCGCGGCATCCTGATGTACCGCGGCTATCCCATCGAGCAGCTGGCCGAGCACAGCGACTACCTGGAGACCGCCTACCTGGTGCTGTTCGGCGAGCTGCCGTCGGCGGGCGAGCTCGACACCTGGGTCGCCGACATCAACCGCCGCACGCTGCCGCACGAGAACGTCAAGCTGCTGCTGCAGGGCTTCCGCTACGACGCCCATCCGATGGGGATGTTCCTCAGCATTGTCGGGGCGATGTCGACCTTTCACCCCGACGCCAAGGACATCTTCGACGCGCGCTCGCGCCGGCTGCAGACCATGCGGCTCATCGCCACGGTTCCCGGCATCGCCGCCTACGCCTACCGCCACTCGCGCGGGCTGCCCTACGTGGTGCCGGACGGCGAGCTCAGCTTCACCGGCAATTTTCTGAACATGCTGTTCCGGACCACCGAGCCGCGCTACACGCCGCATCCGGTGCTCGAGCGGGCGCTCGACGTGCTCTTCATCCTCCACGTCGACCACGAGCAGAACTGCAGCACCCATGCGATGCGCGGCATCGGCAGCTCGCACGCCGATCCGTTCTCCTCGCTCGCCGGCGCGGCCGCGGCGCTGTATGGACCGCTGCACGGCGGCGCCAACGAGGCGGTGCTGATGATGCTGGCCGAGATCGGATCGATCGAGCACGTCCCGGCCTTCGTCAAGCGGGTCAAGGCGGGCGAGGGACGGCTGATGGGGTTCGGCCACCGCGTCTACAAGTCCTACGACCCGCGCGCCAAGATCATCAAGCGCATCGCCGATCTGGTCTTCGAGGTCACCGGCAAGAACCCGCTGCTCGACATCGCGCTCGAGCTCGAGCGGATCGCGCTGTCGGACGATTACTTCGTCAGCCGCAAGCTCTATCCGAACGTCGATTTCTATTCCGGGCTGATCTACCAGGCGATGGGGTTCCCGGTGGAGATGTTCCCGGTGCTGTTTGCCATACCCCGGACCGCCGGCTGGCTGGCGCAGTGGGAAGAGATGCTGACCGACGCCGAGCAGAAGATCGCGCGCCCCCGGCAGATTTACATCGGGCCGGCAAAGCGCGACTACGTCAGCCGCGACAAGCGCCGCTAGCGCCCCGGTGGCCATAGCCATGCGACTGAAAGTTGCCGCGCTCCTCGTCGTGGTCGGGGCGGCGTGCGTCTCTGCCTCCCCCGCCGCCCCGCCGGCGTTCGACGGCGCCAGGGCCTACGAGCACCTGCGCCAGCTGGTCGCGCTCGGGCCGCGGCCGGCCGGCTCCCCCGCGGCGGCCAGCACCAGGGCCTACATCAAGGCCGAGCTCACCCGCCTCGGTCTCGAGTCTCGCGAGCAGGCCTTCGTCGCGGCCACGCCGATCGGGCCGATCGCCATGGCGAATGTCAGCGCTCGCATCCCGGGCACGGGCCGCGGCCGGCTGGTCATCGGCGGGCACTACGACACCAAGCTGTTCCGGGAGTTTCCCTTCGTCGGCGCCAACGACGGCGGCTCGAGCACGGCGGTGCTGATCGAGCTGGCGCGGGCCCTCAAGGGGCGCACCGGTCTGCCGACCATCGAACTGCTGTTCCTGGACGGCGAGGAGTCGACCGGCGAGTGGCAGGGCACGGATCACACCTACGGCAGCCGCCACTACGTCGAGGCGGCGCGGAAGGACGGCTCGCTGCACGACATCCGGGCGTTCATTCTCGTCGACATGGTGGGCGACCGGGACCTGGTGATCAAGCGCGAGTCGAGGTCGACGCCGTGGCTGACCGACGCCATCTGGAAGGCGGCACAACGGCTCCACCATCCCGAGTTCTCGGACGAATCGACGCCGATCGAAGACGACCATCTCAACTTCCTGGACGCGGGCGTCCCCGCCGTCGACCTCATCGATCTCGAGTACTACACCCGCACCGGCGCACTGGCGTGGCACACCCGCGCCGACACCCTCGACAACGTCAGCGCGCGGTCGCTCGAAATCGTCGGCGCCGTGATCCTCGAGGCGCTCCCGGACATCGCCGCCCACGACAGCCACTGACCTCGGGAGGTTGGAACCCTCGGAACCCTGGGAACAGTTCTACCGGGTTCTACAGGGTTCCTCGAGGTTCTACCAGGTTCGGTTCTGCGAGGTTCCGCAGGGTTCGGTTCTGCGGGGTTCGGTTCTGCCTGGTTCTGCGGGGTTCTACGGGGTTCGATCGAGCTCCGCGAGGATTTCCGACTCCGTCAGCACCGCCGTCGAGGCCTTGGCCCGCCTGAAGATGCGGTCGATCTGGGCCTCGGAGGCCGTCAGCCCTCGTTTCTCGAGCCAGAAGATCACGTTCGATCGCCCGGACATCGGGCCGACCTCGATGGTCTGCTCGCGCCCCACCAGCGACGCCGGTACCGCCGAGTAGACGGCGTCGGCCAGCCCCGGATCCTGCTTGCGGTAGGCCTTGATGACGGCGGCGGCGTGCACGCCCGTCGCGGTCCGGAAGGCATCGCGCCCGACCACCGGGTAGTTGGCGGGAATCGGGACGCCGGTGGCCTCCGAGACGGTGTCGCAGTATTCGACCAGGGCGGAGAGGTCGCGCTCGAGGCACCCCATCAGCACGAGATTGACGAGCAGCGCATCCATCGGCGTGTTGCCGACGCGCTCGCCAATCCCGAGCGCGGTGCCGTGCAGCCGGGTGGCGCCGGCCTCGAGCGCGGCGAGCGCGTTGGCCACCGCCAGGTCGCGGTCGCGGTGCCCGTGCCAGTCGATGCCCACGCCTCCGCCGCACTCGCGCACCACCTCCGCGACGAACCGGACCACGGCCGCGGCGCCGTCGGGGGTGGCATGGCCGACGGTGTCGGCGACGCAGACGCGTGCGGCCCCGGCCCGGATCGCCGCGGCATAGAGGCGCCGCAGGGTATCGGGATCGGCGCGGGTGGTGTCTTCCGTCACGTACATCACCGGCAGCCCTTCGCCGACGGCGAAGGTAATGGCCTCCTCGGTGAGGCGCAGCAGCTGGTCGAGCGTCCACCCTTCCGCGAAGCGCCGCAGCGGGCTCGAGCCGATGAAGGCGCAGCACTCGATGGCGATGCCGGCCCGCTGCGAGATTTCCGCGATCGGTCGGATGTCGGCGACGACCGTCCGGGCGGCGCAGTTGGCGGTGACCGTCAGCCGGGCGGCGGCGATCTCGCGGGCGAGCCGCTCGACGTCGGCGGCGACGTGCGGGCCCGCGCCGGGCAGGCCGATGTTGACGGTGGTGATGCCAAGGCGCTCGATCAGGTGGAGAATGACGAGCTTCTGTTCGATCGACGGGCACCGCACCGAGGGGGACTGCAGCCCGTCGCGCAGCGTCTCGTCATTCAGCAGCACCGGACGCGGCGCCGGCGGACGGTTCCAGTCGTGGATCAGCGGATGCATAATGAATCGTCGCCGCGGCCGCCAGCCAGACGACCGCCGTCCACAGGCTCGCCACCCAGGCGGCGTGATGGATGACCGGATCCATGACCTCGCGGATGGCTCTCACCGGCCCGCGGCCGGACGCGGCCAGCTCGGCACCGACCAGGAACGCCTTGACGCCGCGGACCACCAGCATCTCGAAGAGCGCATTCCAGAGCGCCCCGCCGAGCACGATCCAGCCGGCGATCAGCAGCCGCCGCGGCCGCCGGACAGCCTCCAGCCTAGCCTCCGTAGCGCAGGACCATCGCCGTGATGTCGTCGCTCTGCGCGGCGCCGCGGGTGAACTCGCGCACGTCGGCGAACAGCGCCTCGAGCAGTTTCGGCGGATCGAGCGCGAAATTCTTCTCGACGCAGGCCCGGATCCGCTCTTCCTCGTACTCGTCGCCGTCGCGCGACATCGCCTCCGAGACGCCGTCGCTGAACACGATCAGCCAGTCGCCCTTCTCGAGGGTCACCGTCTCCTCGTCGTAGTGCGCCTGCTCGAACAAGCCGACGATCGGGCCGCCGCATTCGAGCCGGCGCATCGAGAACGCGCCGTTGCGGTTCGACAGCACCAGCGGCGGGTTGTGGCCGGCGTTGCAGTAGGTCAGCCGGCCGTCCGGATAGAGCGCGCCGTACATCAGCGTCACGAAGCGCGACTCGATGCCGCGGCGGTAGAGCGCAAGGTTGGCGCGCGAAATGGTCTGCGACGGCGAGTCGCTGGTCGCCGCCTGGGCGGCGAACATTCCCTGCATCATCGCGCTCAAGAGCGCCGCCGGCGGCCCCTTGCCGGCGACGTCTCCGAGCGCGAAGCCCAGCGCCCCGGCGGGCAGGTCGACGTAGTCGTAGAAGTCGCCGCCAATCGACC
>JBDTOB010000010.1:0-22433 GCA_039933435.1 Acidobacteriota bacterium
CGTCGTTGATCCACTCGATCGCCTGCTCGAGGCCGAGCTTGCGCGGCGGAATCAGCCGCACCGCCTCGTCCGCGCTCGAGGCGCGCATGTTGGTCTGCTTCTTTTCCTTGGTGACGTTGACGTCCATGTCGTTGGCACGGGCGTTCTCGCCGATGATCATGCCCTCGTAGACCTGCAACGCCGGCTCGATGAAGATCTCGCCGCGCTCCTGCAGGTTCCAGATCGCGAACGCGGTCGCGATCCCGGTCCGGTCGGCGACCAGCGCGCCGGTGGCGCGCGACGCGATCGCGCCGTGCCAGGGCTCCCAGGTGGCGAACAGGTGATTCATGATCCCGGTGCCCTTGGTCTCGGTCAGGAACTGGGAGCGGAAGCCGATCAGCCCGCGCGCCGGGATCCGGAACTCGAGGCGCACCCGGCCGCTGCCGTGATTGACCATCTTGGTCATGGTGCCGCGCCGCGTCCCCGCCTGCGCAATCACCACCCCCTGGAACTCCTCGGCGACGTCGATGACCAGGTCCTCGACCGGCTCCATCGTCTGGCCGTCCACCACCTTGGTGACGATGTCGGGGCGGGAGACCTGCATTTCGAACCCCTCGCGCCGCATCATCTCGATGAGGATGGAGAGCTGCAGCTCGCCGCGGCCGAGCACCTTCATCTGCTCCGGGGTGTCGGTCGGCTCGACCCGGATCGAGACGTTGCCAAGCAGTTCCCGGTCGAGGCGGTCCTTGATCTGCCGCGAGGTCACGAAGGTGCCGTCGCGGCCCGACATCGGCGAGGTGTTGACCCCGAAGATCATCGACACCGTCGGCTCGTCGACGGCAATCACCGGCATCGCGACGCGGTGCTCGACGTCGGCGATGGTCTCGCCGATGGTGACGTCCTCGATGCCGGCGAGGCAGATGATGTCCCCGGCCGACGCCTCGGTGATCTCGATCCGCTTCAGCCCCTCGAAGGCGAACATCTTGGTGACCTTGGTCTCCTGCACCCGGCGATCGAGCTTGCAGACCGCGACCTGGTCGCCGACCCGGATGCGGCCGTTGAAGACGCGGCCGATGGCGATCCGTCCGAGATAATCGCTGGAGTCGAGGTTGGCGACCAGCATCTGCAGCGGCGCCTCGGCGTCTCCCCGCGGCGGCGGCACGTAGTCGACGATGGCGTCGAACAGCGGCCGCAGGTCATGGCCGGGCTCGGTCGCCGACAGGCTCGAGGTGCCGGCCCGGGCGCTGGTGTAGAGCACCGGGAAATCGATCTGCTCCTCGGTGGCGTCGAGGTCGATGAACAGGTCGTAGACCTCGTTCAGCACTTCCTGGACGCGCGCGTCTGGCCGGTCGATCTTGTTGATCACCAGCATCGGCGTCAGCCGGCGCTCGAGCGCCTTGCGCAGCACGAAGCGGGTCTGCGGCAGCGGCCCCTCGGAGGCGTCCACCAGCAGGACGACGCCGTCCACCATGGCCAGCGTCCGTTCGACCTCGCCGCCGAAGTCGGCGTGGCCCGGCGTGTCCACGATATTGATGAGGACGTCCTTGTAATGGACCGCGGTGTTCTTGGCGAGGATGGTGATGCCGCGCTCGCGCTCGAGGTCGGTATTGTCCATCGCCCGCTCGGCGACGCGCTCGTTGGCGCGGAAGATGCCGCTTTGATGCAGCAAGGCGTCGACGAGCGTGGTTTTGCCGTGATCGACGTGGGCGATGATGGCGACATTACGCCGGAGCGGGTTGGCCACCATAGAAGACGTTTTCAAGCCTGCAGGCATCTCACCAGTATAGCGCGGCCAGGGGGAGCCGGACGCCTGATACGGCTGGTTTCTGGGACTGCCACGGGCGCGCGTAGACCCGGGATCGCGATCGGCGCGGTCAGATCGGAGAGCGGCGACGTCGCCAGCTCTACTGCCTGCAGGCATGGAATACGGCGCGATCCTGCCGGAACGCCGATGAGAAGTCACGCCTGCCCTGGGCACAGCGAGAGAGGGAGCCCGCAGCTATACTGGCGAAAGCATATTTGCGCGGGCGCTGAGCTGCCTGCTCTTTCAGATGGAAGGATGCGCATGAAGACGCTGGTGAAGACGGCCCTGCTCCTGGCCCTGGTTCCGACCATGGCGTGGGCACAGATCAACGCGGGCGAACAGAAGCCCGAACCGGACCTGCCGTTCACGATGACCCAGGTGGCGACGTTCAGTCTCCCGTGGCGCATTGCCTTCCTGCCCGATGGGCGGATGCTCATCACCGAAAAAACCGGCCCGGTATGGCTGGTGACCCAGCAGGGTGAAAAGACGGCGATCGCGAACGTACCGGCCGTGCTGCACCAGGGGCAGGGGGGCATGTTGGGCGTCTACCTGTCGCCGCGCTACGCCACCGATCACAACGTCTACCTTACCTATTCGGAGCCGGGCGACGGAGGCTCGAGTCTGGCCATGGCGCGGGCCAGGCTGACCATCGGCGAGGGCACGGCGAGCCTCGACGGACTGCAGGTGCTGTGGCGCGAGATGCCGAAGGGCAAGGGTGGACAGTTCGGCGGCGCGATCGCATTTTCCCCCGACGGGCAGTATCTGTTCCTGACCGTCGGCGAGCGCCAGCGCATGACGCCCGCCCAGGATCCAGACCAGGAGCTGGGCAAGATCCTGCGCCTGACGCTCGACGGCAAGCCGGCGCCGGGCAACCCGATGGCCGGCAAGACCGGCGCGGCGACGACGCCGCTGATCGATCCGCCAGCCGACACGGAAGCGGCCAAGACGGCGCCCGTCGTCAGCACCTACACCTACCCGGGGCCCAATCTGGCGCCGGCGGAGACCTGGACCACCGGTCACCGCACCCCCTACGGGCTGGCGTTCGCGTCTGACGGCCGGCTCTGGGAGCTCGAGCACGGCCCGAGAGGCGGCGACGAGCTGAACCTGATCGAAGCCGGCAAGAACTACGGCTGGCCGCTGGTGTCTTACGCAACCAACTACAGCGGCGTCCCGATCCCGAGCCCGGAGACGCGGCCGGACCTGGCCAAGCCGGTCATCTACTGGACACCGGTCATCGCGCCGGGCAATTTCGTGTTCTACAAAGGCGCGATGTTTCCGCAGTGGGACGGCTCGGCGCTGGTCGCCGGCATGGGCACCCGATCGCTCAGCCGCATCACGTTCGACGGCAAGGGCGGCGCCACACCGGCCGAACGCTGGAGCGTGGACCACCGCATGCGCGACGTCGCCGTGGCCTCAGACGGCGCCGTGTGGATGGTCGAGGACGCCAATCCCGGCGGGCTCTTCCGGGTGACCCCGAAACCGGCGCCGCGCTAGTCTTCACGGCAGCGGCGTCGCCCCCCGTCGTCTGCCTGTGCAGGCGGCGCGACGGGGGGGCTCGAGCGTACCCGGATTTCCCGAGCCTCCTACAGCTGCGGCCGGTCGGGAAGACGCGGCGCCAGCGATCGTGCGATCTGCTCGACGGCATTGACCAGCCGCGTGGCCAGCAGAATCACGTAGACGACCGCTCCAAGCCAGACCAGGAATACGAGGAACGGAACGAACTGGAATGCTGACATCACCTCTGACCTCTGCTTCGTTTGGCGCTTACGCTCTGACGATGGCATCCGCACCGATGGCCGTGAGTGGATGCAGGAAGACCCTTCCGCTGCTCCGGCGTCAGTAGAGCACGGACGCGAAAAACGCCTTCATGGCGGCGGCATAGTAGACACCATACTTCTCGAACGTCGCCTTCGTCGCGGCGTCCGGCTTCCAGTCGAAAAAGGCATGCCCGGCGCCGCCGACCTGGACGTACTCGACGCGCTGCCCGGCCTTGACCAGGGCCTCGACGAACTCCGTGACGCCGTCGTTCGCGATCAGCCGGTCCTCGGTGCCACGCGTCAGGAACTGCGGCACGGCGCGCTGGCTCGCCTGAGGAATGTGGCTGAGCGGCGCGATGGCCTCCTTCCATGCCTGATCGTCGGCGTGCGCCTCGGAGTAGGGGTTCAGCCGCGCCGCGCCGAAGACCCCGTAGCTCGGCGCCGCCGCCTTGATCGCCTTCGATAGCTCGACGCGCACCTGCGCGGCCGTCTTCCCCCTGGGCAGGTAGCTCGGCATGAACTCGAACACTCCCGGCGTTTTCCCGAATCCGCGCGAGCCGATCATGTTCGTCATCAGCGATGCCGCTGCCGCCAGGTGGCCACCGGCGCTGTCCCCGGTGACGCCGATCCGCGCCGGATCACCGCCGTACTCGGCGGCGTGCTCGGCGATGTGAGCCAGCCCGCCGAAGACGTCGCCGATCAGATCGGCCATGGTGTTGCCGGTGGCATCGCCGTCCGCCGTGCCCGCCCACCGGTAGTCCAGGCTGGCGACGACGAAGCGGCCGTCCCGCACCAGCTCCCGCGCCAGCCCACGCATGACGTCCTCGTCGTTCGCCGCCCAGCCGCCGCCGTGCACGATGACGATCATCGGCAGGTTGCGCGCCCCCTTCGGCATGAAGAGGTCGTACTTCAGCGGCTTGACGCCCGGCCTGGCGAAAACGATGTCGTGCTTCACGGTGATGTCCTTGACGACGGCCTCGGCCACGAAGGAGGCACCGATCCGCTTGTCCTGATCGATCGTCACCGCGAACTCACGATTCATGCCTTCGTGGTACATCTGGCCGAAGCGGCCGGGAACGGAGTACCACATCGAGTCGAGCGCATAGCCCTGGTCCGGTGTCGCCGTGACCGTGACCACGGTGCCGGCAGGATACGTGCCGCCGTCCGGCAGCGTCGGCTGCAGCTGCACCTTGCCGTGCTCCGGCGGCACCACGGTGACGGTATGAGACGGCGCCTGCGCCCGCAGCACACCCGGAGATGTCAGCAGCAGGGCAGCGCCGAGGAGCGGGTGCAGGAATCGGGTCATGGTGCGGGAAGCCTAGCAGAATATCGCTCGACGGTGCCGCCCGGCCGCCCGGCGCGTCGACCGTGAGGCGTTCGCCAATGGCCGACGCCGCTGCCGCCCGTCGGTCCGTGCCTCTCGAACTGGGGGCCCGGCTCAGCAGCCAGGCGACCGTCGGGGTCAGCACGAAGCTGCAGCGCAACCTGATGACCGGCCGATGGTCCCGGTCGATCGCGCTGCAGGCGACGCTGAAGTCCGTCTACTGAAGCATGCGGCCCGGAAGGGGTGTGCGCCCTCCGGGCCGCACCTCGAACGGCGCGGCGATGGTTTCATCCGGCGCGTCGTCGATCACGGTTCGAGATGCGGGTAGCCGCACGGTAAAGAGGGCGCCGCGATTCTTCCCTTCGCTGGCGACCGAAATGGTGCCCTCGTGCGCCTGGACGAGCTGCCTGGCGATGGACAACCCCAGGCCGACTCCGCCGCGGGCGCCGGGCGTCGTGGTGTCCGCCTGCCGGAAGCGTTCGAAAACGTGAGGCAGGAATGTCGGCTCGATGCCGACGCCGTCGTCGATCACCCGCACCTCCACTTCGTCGTCTTCCGGCGCGCGGAGCTCGATCTCAATCCTGCCGCCGTCGCGGGTGAACTTCACGGCATTGCCAATCAGGTTGAAGAACACCTGCTCGAGTCGCTTCGGATCGCCCTCGACCGAGGCTTCGGCGGGGGCCGACACCGTCATCTCGATCCGCTTCGCCTCGGCCGCCGGGACCATCGACTCGACGACGTCCCCGAGCAGCCGCTGGAGATCGACCGTCTGCTGCTGCAGGATCAGATGCCCGCCGATCATCCGCGAGAAATCGAGCAGGTCGTCGATGAGCTTTGCCTGCCGGACGGCGTTGTCGTGAATCGCCTCCAGGGCACGGTCGGCGTCCGGCGGTGCGATCACCCCTTTGCGCAGCATCGAGGTCCATCCGAGCATGGCGTTGAGCGGCGCGCGGAGGTCGTGGGTCACGAGCGACACGAACTCGTCCTTGAGCCGGTTGGCCCTCTCGGCGTCGGCCTGCGCGCGCTGAGCCGACTCGTAGAGGCGCGCCCGGTCGATCGCCTGCGCGCAGTACTGGGCGACCGAGACGAGCAGCGCCTGGTACTCTTCGTCGAACTTCACGGGCGCGGTGAAGTAGAAAGCCAGCACACCCATCGCGGCGCCGTCGGCCAGCAGCGGCAGCGTCGCGGACGAGACGTAGCCGCCGTCGGCGGCGATCGAGGCGGACTGCGGATAGCGCTCCTGCCACTCCGTGAAGGATCCGATGAACACCGGTTGCATCGTCTCGACGACGGCGGTCGCGCAGAGTCCGCGATCGGCGGCGACGCGCGTGCCGTCGGCCTCGCCGGCGTCGGTGGCGTCGGAGTGCAGGGTCTCGAACGCGGCGCCGTCCTCGACGAGCCGCGTCACTTCACCCGAGGTCGCCCCGACCGCAACCTTTCCCTGGTCGACGACCGCCCTGGCGACCGCCTTCATCGTGACGGCTTCGGACAGTGCCGAGGTCAGGCCGTGCAGCCGCCTGGTGCGGGCGGCGAGCGTTCGATAGCGGGCCTCGCTGGCGCGCAGCTCGACCTCGGTCTGCCGGTGTTCGGCGAGCTCCTCGTCGGCGCGCGCGCGCAGCGCCTCCGCTTCGGCGCGGGCGTGCTGGGCGGCCTCGTACTGCCACGTGCGATCGAGCGCCTGCGCCGCGCGCGTGCCGAGCGTGGACAGGTAGTCGCGATCGTCGGGGCTGAAGCTCCGGGGGCTGGAGAATTCGATCTGGGCGACCGCCGCGACCCGGCTGCCGATCGGCAGCGGCACGGCGGCCACCGCTTCAAAGGGCGTCGTCCCCATGGCGGTTCGATACCTGGAGGACGCGGCTGATTCGACAATGAGCGGCGCGCCGCGGCCGACCGCATCGCGGATCGGACTCCTGTCCACCAGGCTGATCGACGCCGTCCCGGTCGCGCGGCCGATCGCCCGGGCGACGTTCGCGCTCCTGCCGTCGCTGCTGACGAGCGCCATCACGCCAGCGTCGGCGGCGAGCGCGTGGAGCGCCTCCTGGAGCGACGCTTCGACCACGGCCGCCGGCGTGCGCGCCTGACCGAGTGCGGTGGTCAGCTGCGCCAGGCGATCGGAATGGCGCGCCGTCGACTCGGCGGCGCGCCGCAGATCGCGATCCTGCCGCAGGCGCCGATTCGTCCACCCGGCGAGGAGGCAGAAGCCGAACCAGCCGACCAGGAAAATCGCGAAGCGCGCCGCCTGGCCGCGGCTGGCGAAGTGCAGGAACGAGCCCGGCTCGATGACCGCGTAGTCGATGGCGAGGCCCGACAGGATGAGGGCGAGCACGCCGGGCCAGGCGCCGCCGTACCAGGCGCTCGCCGCGACGCTCAGGGCGAAGAGGGTCGTCGAGGGCGGAGACGATGTGAGCCGGGCCACCGACAGCTCGGCCCAGCACGCGATCGCGACCGAAACGGCCGCGCATGCGTAGGTCAGAGGCCGGGCGTCCCAGGAGCGCTTCTGCAGGTCTGAAGGCATCCCATCGCCGCAATTCTTCGCAGGGAGACCCTGAGTATGACACGACCTCGTGCGTTTCGCGGGCGCGAACCTGGCTCATCCATAAACAACCCGGCGCTGTCCCCGGGCTCCGCGGCCATTGACCGCGATCGCCCGGCGGCAGTCTACTCAGCTGGCCGGCTGCCTGCCGGCGACGGACCACTCGTCTTCCACGGAAGGGGCCTTAGTCATGCTCCTCGAGACCATCGTCCAGGATCTGCGCGTCGGCGCGCGCGGGATGATTCGGTACCCCGGCATTGCAGCCGTTGGCGTTGCCCTTCCAGCGAGCGCGCTCCTCGCCAGCCTGGTGCGGCCCGGGGGCCGCTGCATGCTGAGGGCGAAGTGCGCTGCTTCTTCCGGGATCCCGACGGCCGCCTCCGCGAAATCAGCGAGGCCAGGTAGAAGAGATTGGACTACCATGCGGCTGTGCGGTGCGCGCGTGGGCCGTGCCCGCGGTCGCGGCCGGACGAAAGTCGCTGTCGGACGTGAACCTCTTCGCACCGGTTCGCCCGGCGCGGGGCGAGCGGAGGAGTGCCGGATATGCCAGCCACCGTACGACACATGCTGCGTGGCAAGTCCACCATCTACTCGGTCGGTCCGGACGACACCGTGCTCAGCGCCCTCCGCCTGATGTCCGACAGGAACATCGGCGCGGTCCTCGTGCTGCGTGATGACAAGGTCGAGGGGATCCTCTCCGAACGCGACTACGCGCGGAAGGTGATCCTGCTCGGCAAGCGCTCCGAGGAGACGCTCGTCAGCGAGATCATGACGACCAAAGTCGTTGGCGTCGAACCGGAGTGGACGGCGGAGCAGTGCATGGCGCTGATGACCGACAAGCGCGTCCGCCATCTTCCGGTGATGGAACGGGACCGGCTAATCGGAGTCATCTCGATCGGCGACGTCGTCCGCGCGGTCGTCGAAGAGCAGCAGTTTCACATCCGCTCGCTCGAACGCTACATCAGCTCCTGACGGCGGCCGCGCACGCGGGCGGTTCGCGCCGGCAGTCAGGTCTGGGTGTCGGGGCCGACGGCGATCCGACCAGCCATTCGTCGCTGAGTCACGTTGAGACCTGGAAAGAGGCACCGCATGGCGACGCTCGAGAAGGCGTTTGGTTACCAGGGTAACAACCTGGCGCTTCCCGTGGCCGATCTGGCGGCGGCGCTGCCATTCTACGAACACGTGCTCGGCTTTCAGGTCCTCTCCCGCAGCGACGCGCCGCACCAGTCGGCGGTGCTGGCGCGCGACCAGGTCCGGATCGGACTCAAGGAGAACGGGGGAGATCCCGCGCAGGACGGCTGTGCCTTTCATGTCGCGGGCCTGGAATCGCTGCTCGCCGAGTTCAACGCGCACGGACTGCGCAAGGACGGCTCCGAGTTCGTCATCGAGCAGCGGGATGGTGGCGCGTGGAAAGTGTTCTATGTCGTCGCGCCTGACGGCCTGTGCTACTGGTTCGGGGAGCGACAGGCCGCGTGACTCGCCGTTCCTGTCGATCGCCATCGCAGAAGGGGCGGCAATGGTCGCGAGGTCGCGCTCCGCATTGCGGTCCGCTGCCGGAGCCCATCGCCGGCTGGCGTCGCAGCCGGCCAAGGAGACTGACATGAGTGCCGCGGAGAAACCGAAGCCGAGCATCGCGCCCACGCCCAACGGTCCGTTCGTGATCAAGGACCTCGAGCACCTCAGCAATCGGAAGGGGCCGATCGACACCAAACCGTCGATGGCGCTCTGTCGCTGCGGCGGGTCTGCCAACAAGCCGTTCTGCGACGGGACCCACGCCAAGAACGGGTTCTCTTCCGCCAAGCTCGATGGCCGCGTTGAGGACAAACGTGACGATTACCGCGGCGTCAAAGTCGCGATTCACGACAACCGGGGCATCTGCGCGCATGCGGGCCGCTGTACGGATGGACTTCCCTCCGTCTTCCGCCTGAAGCAGGAACCCTGGATTGACCCGAACGGTGCGGCCGCTGACCGGATCATCGCGACGGTCCGTGCCTGCCCCTCGGGAGCGCTGAGCTACTCCGTCGATGGCGTCGAGCAGCGCGATCGGGAAGGGGTGCCGTCCATCGTTGTCTCCCCGAATGGGCCCTACGTGGTCAGCGGAGGGCCGAGCCTGGCCGACACCACCCGCGCAGAGGGTGCCTCGGCCGAGCACTTCACGCTCTGTCGGTGTGGCGGCTCGAAGAACAAGCCGTTCTGCGATGGGACGCACTGGCATATCAAGTTTACGGACGACAAGAACTGAGAGGGCTCATGCCGGCGGCGGGCGCTGCGCGTGACGATGCTCGACACCGCGAAGACGTCGAAGGAGAATTTCCGCGGCCGCCCGCTCATCGACGGCAACCAGGATGTCTACCAGTGGTTTCTCATGATCTCGACCCATTCCCAGCGGCACATCCTCCAGATCCGCGAAGTCAAAGCGGATCCGAAGTTTTCCAAGTAACCGCTGTCGGCGTCCGGCGAGGCGGAGCTCGATCTCGGCGTCGCCGTCTCTCCGCACTTCGGCGGCCAGCGGCTGAATCTCATTCGCCGGGATGACCTGACGCACGATCGCCTCGAGCTCGTCGAGGTAGCGGTACGCCACCGCGATGCTCGTGCCGCGGGCCATAAGGAGGGGTCTGCTTACCTCGGGCAGCAGGGGTTGGGACGGCGGTCGTCCGGGCGCGGCCCCATGACGCCACTATAGGCTCCGTCTGACCACCGTCGAGGGACAGCGAGTGAATCATTCGAAGCCGTCAGACGCCCTTCTGGAGAGCACCGCCCAGATTTCTTCCGCGATAGCTCCGTTCGTGGCACTACAATCCAGCCACCATGGAGGGGGAAGGCAGCCTGCACAGCGGCTCTCGACGGATCAGCCGGCTGCTGCGAGCCTGGAGCGACGGAGACGAACGTGCCCTCGCCGAGCTGACGCCGATCGTCCATGCGGAGCTCCGCCGCCTGGCGCGCCGCTACATGCGGGGAGAACGGCCCGACCACAGCCTCCAGGCGAGCGCGCTCGTCAACGAAGCGTACATCCGCCTGGTGGACTACAAGCGGATGCAGTGGCAGAACCGGGCGCACTTCTTCGCGGTGTCCGCCCAGTTGATGCGCCGCATCCTGGTGGACCATGCGCGCCGGCACAACCTCAAACGCGGCCGCGGCATTCCGCACGTCTCTCTGGACGACACCGCCGTCGTCGGCGAAGGCCGGGCCGCGCACCTCGTGGCGCTCGACGACGCGCTGGTCGCGCTGTCTCGGCTCGACGCCCGTAAAGTGCAGGTGGTCGAACTGCGCTATTTCGGCGGACTCACCGTTGAAGAGATTGCCCTGATGCTCAAAGTCTCCCCGGTGACGGTGAGGCGGGACTGGAGCACCGCCAAAATCTGGCTCTATCGCGAGCTCAGCGATCGCACCGACGATGGACCAGGATCGCTGGCAGCAACTCGATAGGCTGCTCCAGTCGGCACTGGAACGCCGCCTCGAGGAGCGCGACGCGTTTCTCCGGCAGGCCTGCGCGGGTGACGAGCCGCTGGAGCAGCAGGTGCGTGCCCTGCTGAACGTCGAAGCGGCGGCCCGCGATTTCCTGGAACACCCCGCTGCCGACATCGCGGGGCTGGCGCGCGCCACGGTGCCGGGCGCAGACACTGAAAGCCGCGCTGATTCGCTGGTCGGCCAGACCGTCTCGCACTACCGTATCGTCGCAGTGCTTGGCAGCGGCGGAATGGGGGTTGTCTACAAGGCGGAGGATCCCCGGCTCGACCGCTTTGTCGCGCTCAAATTCCTCTCGGACGAACTGACTCGCGATCCCGAGGCCCTGACTCGCTTCCGCCGCGAAGCGCGGACGGCGTCGGCATTGAATCATCCGAACATCTGTACCATCTATGACGTCGGCGAGCAGGACGGGCGCTTTTTCATCATCATGGAATACCTGGAGGGCGCCACCCTCAAGGAACGCCTGGCCGGCGGCCCTGGTCTCGAGCTGGAGACGCTCCTGGCCCTTGGCATTGAAATCGCCGACGCGCTGGACGCGGCGCACAGCGCCGGCGTCATTCACCGCGACATCAAGCCGGCGAACATTTTCATCGGCTCGCGCGGCCACGCCAAGATCCTGGACTTCGGTCTGGCAAAGGCTGGGTGGTCCACGGCGCGGGACGGAGCCTCAAGTGCGGCGATCGACACGACGCACGCCGGTGCGGTCCTTGGGACGGCGGCGTATATGGCGCCCGAACAGGCTCACGGCGAGGCGGTCGACCATCGTGCCGATCTCTGGGCGCTGGGTCTCGTGCTCTACGAGATGGCCACCGGCACCCGCCCGATGGTCGCCGTACCACTCCATGTCGAGCAGCTGCCCGGGCTCGAGCCCGTGATCTCGAAGTGCCTCGAGAGCGACCGCGAGGCGCGCTATCAGCACGCCTCGGACATACGGGCCGATCTGCAGCGCCTGGCGCGGCACACGTCTCATGGTCAGGCGGCTAGCCCCGCGGCGGCCACCTCGAGGCGCGGCAGGCTGATCCTGCCGGCGGCCGCGGCGGTGACCGCGACAATCATCGGCGCCTACCTGTATGGCGGCGGCGCGCCACGTCCGCCGCAAACGCAAACGCTCACCGATAAGGACACAATCGTTCTCGCGGACTTCGACAACAGGACCGGCGACCCCGTCTTCGACGACACGCTTCGCCACGGCCTGGCGGTGCAGCTCGGGCAATCGCCTTTTCTCAGTCTGGTGTCGGAAGGGCGAATCCAGCAGACGCTGCGATTGATGGGGCGTCCGGCCACGACGCGGCTGACGTCGGAGCTCGCGCGCGAGATCTGCCAGCGGACGGCCGCCGCGGCGGTGCTCGAAGGCTCGATTGCGCCGATCGGAAGCCAGTACGTACTGGCCTTGCGGGCGAAGAAATGCGGCACCGGTGAGGCGCTCGACGACGAGCAGATTCAAGTGGCGACGAAAGAAGACGTGCTGAATGGCCTGACGCAGATTGCCAGCAGATTCAGGGCCAGGGCCGGCGAATCACTCGCGACATTGCAGCAGCACGGTCTGCCGCTGGCCGAGGCGACGACGCCGTCGCTCGAGGCCTTGAAGGCGTTCAGCACGGGCTGGAAGCTGATCGTGTCTCAGGGCCATAGCGCCGCTCTGCCCTTTTTTCGACGAGCGACCGAAATCGATCCGAACTTCGCCACCGCCTACGCGTGGCTCGGGCGCTCGTACGGTGCTGTCGGAGAGACGGTGCTGGCAGGCGAGAGTACCACGACCGCCTGGAGGCTGCGCGATCGAACCAGCGAGCAGGAGCGGTTCTATATCGATTTCTCCTACTATCGCGTCGTCAGGGGTGACCTGGAGAAAGCGGCACAGACCTGTCAGCTGTGGGCGGAGACCTATCCCCGCGACGTCCGCCCGCACGCATTTCTGGCCGGCAGCGTCTCCACGGAGCTCGCCAGATTCGAGCAGGCGATCGAGGAGGGCGCCAGGGCGATCGAGCTGGATCCGGCTCATTCTTTCGCCTATTCAAATCTCGCTTCGGCCTACGTCTTTCGCGGCCGCCTGGACGACGCCGAAGCGACGCTTCAGCGGGCGTCCAGGCGCAAACTGGACACGCCCGAGACATTGATCCTGCACTACCAGATTGCCTTCCTGAAGAACGATCCGGCGGAAATGCGCCGCCTGAGTGCGCTGGGTCATGCACGAGCCGACACCAGTGACTGGATGTACGACCAGGAGGCGCTCGTGCTGGCGTACTCCGGCCATCTGCAGCAGGCGAGGACGATGTCGGCCCATGGCATTGAGATCGCGCGGCAGGCGGGTCACAGGGAGGCCGCGGCCCAGCGTCAAGCCGGAGCCGCCGTACGGGAGGCGCTGTTCGAAAATACGGTCGAGGCGGAGCGCGCGGCGGCATCGGCGCACCGCCTGTCGGATGGACGGGATGCGCAGGTTGGCGCCGCCATCGCTCTGGCGCTCTCGGGCGACTCGTCCTCGGCTGCAAGGCTGGCCAATGACCTCGAGCAACGGTTGCCGGACGATACGTCCCTGAAGTTCGCGTACCTCCCAACCCTGCATGCACTTCTGGCGCTGAACCGCCGCGATCCGGTCAGTGCCGTCGCCCTCCTGCAAGCGGCCGCTCCCTACGATCTGGGGTGGCGGGCCGCCGCGTCCGTGGGGTTCGCAGGTTCCCTTTATCCGATTTATGCGCGCGGGATGGCGTTGCTCGGCGGCGGGCGTTGGCTCGAAGCCGTCGCCGAGTTCCAGAAGGTCCTCGATCACCGCGGGATTGTCGGCGCCGATCCGATTGGCGCCGTCGCGCGGCTGCAACTGGGTCGAGCGCTGGCGATGGCGGGAGAGACGAGGAAGGCGGTGGCGGCCTACGAAGACTTCCTCACCCTCTGGAAAGACGCTGACCCGGACCTCCGGATTCTGGCGCAGGCCAGGGCGGAGTACGCCCGCTTGCAATGATCACGCGCCGTCAGCCGACGCGGCGGAGGGCGTCGAGCCCCCCGTCACGTCGCTGCTGGACGCCCGCACCAAATGCCGTCAGTGGCGCAGGTCGATCCTTCCGGTAAACGAGCCGGCGGTGCTGCCGGTGGCGAAGTCGAGGGTACGCTCGACTTCGATGGTGCCCGACGCGCCCTTGAATCTGCCCGTCCCGCCGGTAATCACCTGTTGTTCCGCCAGCGTGAGGCCGGTGTCGGAAATGGTGACGATGACCCCCTTGGTGTCGGAGAACAGCTGGTCACCATCCGCGGCCGTCCAGACGACGTGCCCGGCCCCATCCCCAGTCGTATTGTCGACGGTGATCGTCGCGGCATAGGTAAATCGGCCGAGATGGGTCGCATGGCCCGCGCCAGCGAGATGATGGACGTTGCCCTCCACCGTTTCGATCGCCTCCAGGCGACCCTTGAACGGCACTCCGGATCCGCTCTTTCCCTTCTCGATCGAGCCGGCCTCGGTCGCGCGGCTGGAGGCTGCCGTCATGGTGACGGTCGCCAGCGCGTCGGACGACGACGATGGCGCGATTGCGGCCGAGAGGCTGGCCGGCGATGTGGGTGCGGCACTGCAGGCCGCCGCGATCAGACAGAAACCGACTACTACGTAGCGCATGTGATTCTCCCTCGGCCGGATATCCGCCACGGAAACCCGCCTGATAGTGTGAAACTCCTGGCGCGCGCCCGAATGGCGCCGCTGCTTACCTGTATAGGCGCAGAACGAGCTCGGGAACGCTCATGAGCGAAGCGCGGGTCCGCGCCCTTGGCGCCCGCGGCTGGATGGCGTCGCCAGCCCAGCAGCTTTCCTCGTCCCTCCGCTGTCCAAGCGATACGGCGCAGTCGGTCGAGACTACTGGCACCATCCGCCCCAGGAGGAAAACTGCATGCGCCGTTTCCTGACTGTGTGTCTTACCGCCTGTGTGCTGTTCTGCACAGCACCTTCGCCTGCGCAGGCATAGTTTTAGGGCTGCAGGGGAAAAACGACACTGGGAGATTTCATCACTCAGACAATCCAGGTCGATCCCGGAAAGCCGGGCATCGCGCAGGCGCGTGAAAGTTCGCAGCCGACGAGGAGAATTCCCCACGAACATCACGCCAGTGTGCTGGCACCGAGGCGAGTCATGAAGCGTGTCATCCTCCTGCTGGCGGTCCTTCTCGGTATCACCGGGCCCGCCTACGCGGTGCCGTCCTACGCCCGGCAGACCGGAATGACATGTCAGGCCTGCCATACCGTCTTTCCAGAGTTGACGCCTTTCGGCCGCCTCTTCAAGTTGAACGGCTATCAGATCGACAACCTGCCGCAGGTCCAGGGCATCACCGCGTCCAAGGATGCGACGCTGATGCTGAACCAGATTCCGCCATTGTCGTTCATGTTTCAGGGAGCGCTCACCCGCACCGGGCGGCCGCTGCCGGACTCGGGCCTCCCCGAGGTGGCTGCCCAGAATGGACAGGCGCTGTTCCCCCAGCAGGCAAGCCTTTTCTATGCCGGGCGAATCGCTCCGCACCTGGGCTCCTTCGTCCAGATCACGTATGACGGGGCGGCCGGCACCGTCGGGTGGGACAACACGGATCTGCGCTACGCGCGGCAGCACGGCGGGGTGTACGGCCTCACCTATGGATTCACGGCCAACAACAATCCGACCGTTCAGGACGTCTGGAACAGCACGCCTGCCTGGCGGAGCCCGTTCGACCAGGGGACGAGTGCTGCCCCCGCGCCCGGGGCCGGCACGCAGATCGACGGCGGCCTTGGCGACCGGGGGGTGGTAGGGCTGACCGGCTACGTGTGGTTGAAGAACTCGTTGTATGGGGAGTTCGGCCTGTATCGGTCGGCGCCGCAGGGATTCTCGGTCCACGACGCGGCGGGGCCTCTTGACAGCACGGCGGGAGGCGTGGTCACGGGCGCCGCTCCGTACTGGCGGGTGGCCTACGAACGGCAGTGGCGCATGCAGTCACTGGCGGTGGGGGCCTACGGCATCACCGCGCGACTGAGCAGTCCGGATCAGCAGGTAGGCCCGCCGCTCGATCGATTCCGCGACGCCGCCGTAGACGCTCAATACCAGTACATCGCTGACCGGCACATTGTTTCAGCTCAGACGACCTACATCCACGAACGCCAGCAACTCGACGGCGGTGCGGCGCTGGGGCTGGCTGATCATCCCGTCAACACCCTCTCGACTTTCAGGCTGGGGGGCACCTACTACTTCATGCGACGGTTCGGCGGGTCTCTCGGAACGTTCTCGACGACGGGTACGTCGGATGCGCTGCTGTATCAGGCGGCGCCGACGTTCGGGTTCGCCAACAACAGCCCCGACAGCACGGGGTGGACTGGCGAGATCGATTACGTGCCGTGGCAGAACGTCAAGTTCCTCATGCAGTACGTGGACTACCACAAGTTCAACGGTGCGGGCGCGGGCTACGACGGAGCGGGCAGGAACGCGAAGGACAACAACACCCTCTACGTGCTCGGATGGGTCGCCTTCTAGAGCGGAGTGGAAGTGCGACCAAACCGCGGATTGACCTGGACGCGGAGGTAATTATGACGCTGGCTTTCCCGTTGCGGATTCTCGCTCTGACGCTGCTTTCTGCGGGGGTGACGGTTTCCGCGCAGCAGCCGGCCGCCGCCACACTTGCTGCCGACGTCTGCGCGTCATGCCACGGACCGGACGGCCTTAGTGTGTCGCCGGCATTCCCCCGCCTGGCCGGTCAGAACGCCGCGTATCTCGAGGCACAGCTGAAGGCCTTTCGGGACCGCACCCGCGCCGATCCGATGGCCCAGGCGTTCATGTGGGGCATGACCTCACAGTTGAGCGACCCGACGATCGCGGGCCTCGCGGCCTACTATGCGGCACAGAAACCGGCGAAGGCTGCTTCTGGCGACGCGAAGCAGGTAGCGCTGGGGGAGCCGATTTTTCTACAGGGCGTCCCGGCGGCCGGTGTCGCCGCCTGCCAGACGTGTCACGGACCTCAGGGCGAGGGCAACGCCGTCATCCCCCGCCTCGCGGGGCAGCATGCCGAGTACCTGCTGAAGCAGCTCGTGCTGTTCAAGAGCGATCTGCGCGCCGGCGCGAGCGCTCCGGTGATGCACGGCATCAGCAGCGGCATGACCTTCGACCAGATGTCGGCGGTGTCGGCGTATGCGGCCTCGCGCTGACGCCGGCGGCGTTGCGACGAGGGCGTCCGCGAGGTGCGCCCTTCTCTGCGCGAGGGACCATCGGCCAGGCTCAGTGCCCGAGGAAGACGAGGGGAGCCAGGCTCCCCTCGTCTTCCTGTGCGTTCAGCGCCGGGCGCTGACGGGTGTCAGAAGAGGTATTTGATGCTGAACTGACCCTGTGTTCCGATCTGCCAGAGATCCGGCTTGCCGTAGCGGGGGTCGAGCGCGCCGGCGCCCGAGGGGGACGCGAGAATCAGCGCGTTGTAGTCGTAGCCGCGGGCGAGGTCGACGTTGGACAGATCGATCGCCGCGTCGGCCCTTGCCAGCCCCGCCCCCTTGTTGAGCGAATTGAAGATGTGGGTCGGGGTCTTCTGGTTGAACAGGTTGATGACGTTGAGCTCGAACCGGACGCGGCGGCGCTCGGCGAGCTTGAGCTCGTGCGAGACGAGCAGATCGGTCCGGCTCAGGGCGGGCGTCCGGCCCATGTCGCCGCGGCCGTTCACCATCACGGGGATGGTATTGGTCGTGTTCACCGTCGTGGTCATCGGCGTGCCGCTGCCGGCGTAGACGAAGCCGCCGACCTGGGTGCCGAACGGCAGCAGGTACGAACCGTAGAACTTCGCCACGACGGGACGATCGGTGGCGAGACGCCCGAGCAGGTCGAGGTTGCCGTGCGAGTCCCATTCGAGCTCGTCGAGGTCCCACGCCCGTCCCGCGGAGGTGCCCGGCCGCGCGATGCTGCCGGCCTGCTGCTGGGCGGTGGCCGACGAGGTGCCGGTCGTCGGCGTCTGGATCTCGTCCGAGTTCGACAGCCCGCCGTAGTTGCCGTAGAGCCGGCTGACCGTGAGGTTGGCGCTCCCGAACCAGTTGTTCGAGAAGCGGCGGCTGATGGTGACGTCCACGGCGTCGTACTGCCGCAGCGGCTTCGGAGTGCTGAAGGGCTGCGTCAGCCCGGTCACGAACATCGTCTTTGCCACCCCCTCGCCGGGGTTGGCGGCGAAGTAGATCTCGTTGCCGCTGGCATCGAGCGAGCCGACGTCCTCGATCGAGCGGGTGAGCTTGTTGTGGACGTAGTTGACGCCGATCGCGGTGGTTGGCGTCAACTGATACTCGAGCCCGAGGTTGGTCGAGTCCTGGAACATCGGCTTGAGGTCGGGGTCGATGGTGTTGAAGTTGGGCACCCGACGGTCGCGGGCGCCGCCCCAGAGGTCACGTCCGGGCATGTTGGACAGGTTGAGGCTGTTGACGTCGAGGGTGTCGAGCGAACGATAGGAGACCAGCCAGCTGTCGCCGCCGAACGAGCCGCGCGCGAGCTCGTACTTGACCCAGTCGAAGTACCGGCCCCAGCTCCCGAACGCCTTCAGCCGGCCGTCGCCGAGCACGTCGAAGGTGGCCCCGACGCGCGGCGCGATTTTCTTGCCGAAGCCGAACTCGAAGGCCGTGGCCTTGACGTCGGGGCGGAAGGACGGGATCGTTTCCCGTTCCGTCCTGACGCCCAGATTGAGGGTCAGGCGACTGCCGAGCGTCCACGTATCCTGCACGTAGAGCGAGGGCATGCTGGCGTTGACGGTGCCGCGGGTGCCGCGGTCGTTGACTTCGTAGTAGCCGTAGGTGCCCGTGCCCGTCTGCCCGGCGTTGTTCAGGAACGACCGGCCCCAGTTGAGGAGCACGTAGCCGCCGGGATAGCTCGAGTCCACCTCGTTGGTGGTGTGCCGGACGCCGACGCCGCCCTTGAGCAGGTGTGAACCGGCGGCGTTGAAGGCGTGGTTGTAGTCGACCTGGAAGAAGCTGGTCTGGGTGCGGTCCTTGTTGGTGATCTGCACCCGCGGCGTGTTCTGCGCGCCTTTCGGCAGCTGCAGGTCCGCCGGCACCCCGTCGACGCCGATCGACGGCGTATTCCAGATGACCGCGGTGGTCGTCGAGACGCCGGTATCCAGGTAGTTGTCGGAGAAGGCGCCGCCGCGGACGCTCAGCGACGCGGTGCCGCTCAGATAGACGTCCACGCTGCCGCTGCCATTGATCTGGTCCTGGGTGAAGCCGCGCGGGATCTGAGCGGCGTTGCCGGCCCGCGAGCTGCTGATGAACTGCGAGCCGGTGCCGTCGAAGGGAGGGAGGGTGCCGGTCGAGCGCACCGGCGTATAGAGGACGCTGCCGTTGGCGCGGACGCGCCGCGACGCGTAGGTGACCTTGCCGAACGACTGGGTCGCGGTCTGCGACTGGTCGATCGACCCGGGTTCGACCCCATTGGAGAACTCGTAGTTGTAGGTCCGCCGGATGAACCGGGGCGAGACCGAGGCGAAGAAGAACAGCCGGTCCCTGACGATTGGACCGCCAAGCGAGCCGCCGGCCTCGTTGCGGTTGTTCGGCTGCTTCTGGTCCTGGACCTGGAACACGGTGGTGTCGTCGAGCGGGCTGAGCTGCAGCCGCGGAATCGGGTTCGCCGAGATGGCGTTGCCGGAGTAGTAGTAGTGCGCCTCGCCCGTGAAGCGGTTGCCCCCGGACTTGGTGACCGCGCTGATCACGCCGCCGAGCGCGCCGCCGTACTCGGCGGCAATACCGCCGGTCTTGACCTGGACCTCCTGCAGGTACTCGAACACCGTGTCCTGCCGCGAGCTGCCGTAGATCAGGCTGTTGGTGTTGACGCCGTCGACGGTGAAGGTGTTCTCCGCCGCGCTGGCGCCGTTCACCTGAAAGCCGCCTTCGATCTCTCCCTGGTTGACGCCCGGTGAGGTCAGCGCGATGCCCTGGAAGCTGCGCGTCTTCGGCATGCGGTCGAATTCCTCGGCGGTGACGTTGTGGGCGACGGTCGTGCTCCGCAGGTCGATCTGCTTCTCAGAGTCGCTCTTCACGGTCACGACCTCGGTGACCCCACCGACCTTGAGCGCTGTGCCGAAATCGGCGGTGCGCCCGAGCAGCACGATGACGTCCGCCTGCACCTTCTGGAAGCCCTGCAGCTCGACCGCGACCGCGTAGCGGCCGGGCTCGAGATCGGGGATACGGTAGGCGCCGTCGGCGCCGGTCACGGCGGTCCGTGTGGCGCCGGTTTGCGCGTTGGTGGCCGTGATCGTCACGCCGGGCACGGGAGCCTGGCTCGAGTCGACCACGATGCCGGCGAGGCCGCCGAACCGTTCTTGTGCCGTGACCGCACTCGCGGCCAGGGCTGCCAGCAGTGCCATCAGGACGCTGGCAGTAAACCGAAATCGCATGGCGACAACTCCTTGTGAATGAACACCAGTTGACTGATACATGCTACGAAGGGATCGGCGGTTTGGATGCGTTATGTGACGGCCGTGCCGGGATATGTGACGGGATGCGGGTGGGCGGTGACGAGTGCCGGGACGAGCGGTGGACGTTTCGCGCGCGCTCGCATATCGTCAGCCGAAGACATCGCCGCTCAAGGAGGACGAATGGCCGACGGGAACGACGTTCGCGATCGCATTGTCGCCTTCAAGCGCAGCCTGGCGCCACGCCGCGAGGCGCTCAGGCGCGCCTACGCCGACGTCACCGACCACGTCCGCCGCGCGGTGGACACCATCCACGCCGACGAGGCGGGGCAGCGGCCCGTGGTGCCGGAGGTGGCCTACGCCGACATCAGCAGCGGCCAGGTCCCGGATGCCTCCAGGCGGGCGATCCGGAAGGCCGGCTGCGTGGTAGTCCGCGGCGTATTCCCCGCAAGTCTTGCGCGCGACTGGTTCGCACAGATTGGGGAGTATCTCGAGGTCAACCGCTACGACGAGCGGGAAGTCGAGAAGCGCAGCCTCGACAAGTACTTCTCGGCGCTGAAGGCCGGGAAGCCGCAAATCTTCAACATCTACTGGTCGAAGCCGCAGGTGCTGGCCCGGCAGGACCCGAAGCTCGCCGAGACGCGCGCCTTTCTCGATCGGTTGTGGAAATACGAAGGGGTGTTCGATCCCGACAGGCAGTGCACCTATGCCGACCGGCTGCGGCGCCGGCAGCCGGGCGACACCAGTCTCGGCCTGTCGCCGCATATGGATGCCGGAACGGTCGAGCGCTGGATCGACCCCGGCTACCAGCAGGTCTACGAGCACGTCTTCGCCGGAGAATGGCGCGGCTACGATCCGTTCGACGCGACACATCGGCTGCGGACGCGCGAGATTCCGTCGCCGGCCGTGTGCAGCATGTTCCGCACCTACCAGGGATGGACGGCGCTGACGCGGCAGGGACCGCGGGACGGCACCCTCCGCCTGATTCCGATCGCGGAGGGTATCTCCTACGTCCTGCTGCGTGCGCTGCAGGACGATGTGCCGGAGGATGATCTGTGCGGGGCGACGCCCGGCCGCGCGCTGGGCGTCAGCCAGGAATGGCATCCGGACCTCATCGCCGGGCTCGTGTCCATTCCGGAGGTCATGCCCGGCGACGCGGTGTTCTGGCACACCGACATCTGTCATGCGGTCGGCGACGAGCATACCGGCAGCGAGTACGCCAGCGTGCTCTACATCGGATCCGCGCCCGACTGCTCGAAGAACCGCGAATATCTTCCGAAGCAGCGGGAGGCCTTTCTCCAGGGGCGTTCGGCGCCTGACTTCGCGGCCATGGATTTCGAAGTCGACTTCACGGGCCGGGCGACCGAGAAGGATCTGACCGCGCTCGGCCGTGCGCAGATGGGTCTCTAACGGCCGGACGCTCGACCATGCCACGCGATTTGGTTCTTGGCGACACCAACCGCTGCCGGTGATACTGCCTCATGGCTCGACGCGATCCGTCCCGGCGCACATTTCTGAAAACCTCCACCGCATTGGCGGGGATGATCCCCCTGGCGGGCCTGGCGCCGCGGAATGAGCCGGGCGCCGCCGCCGGCCCCCTCGTCGCCTATGTCGGAACCTTCAGCTCCCCGCTGCGCGACACCCTGCCGACACAGGTGGATCTGCCTCCCGGGAACGGCCGCGGCATCCATCTCTTCCAGGTCGATCGGGCCTCGGGCGCGATGACGCCGATGGCCGTCGTCGAGATGGGCACCAGCCCGAGCGGCCTCGTCCTCAACGCCGCGGGCACGCGCCTCTATTCCGCCAACGAGACCGATCGGATGGGCGACGGCAAGCAGGGGACCCTCAGCGCCTTCTCCGTCAACCGGGCCGACGGGCGGCTGACGCTTCTCAACACCGTGGCTTCCGGCGGCGCCGGGCCCACCTATGTCAGCGTCCACCCGGGCGGACGTCACCTGCTGGTGGCCAACTATTTCGGCGGGTCGGTGGCGGTGCTCCCGATCCTGGCCGACGGACAGCTTGGCGACGTCTCGGACGTCAAGGTCGATGCCGGCGACATCGGCCCGACGCGTGCGACCCACGCGCCGCCGGGCAGCTTCGCCGTCAGCGGCCACGATCGGACCCACGCCCACATGATCCAGGCCGATCCCTCCGGCCGGTTCGTGCTCCACGCCGACCTCGGCCTCGACAAGATCTTCGTCTGGCGGTTCGACG
>JBDTOB010000011.1:0-20493 GCA_039933435.1 Acidobacteriota bacterium
CGATCATCTTCGTCAGCGAAGGGTTCACGCCGATGCTGCCGTCGCAGCTGCAGGATCAGCGCGCCTCCTCGCCCGGGTTCGGTAACCCCTATCGCGGCAACGCCAACGCGCCGCAGGCCAGCGACACCCAGAACCTGATGGCCAAGGCCGACCTGCTCGCCGACATGCAGCAGGTCTTCAACACCCTCAACCGGCAGAACACGTCGATCTACGCGGTCGATCCGCGCGGGCTCGCGCCCTTCGAATACGACATCAGCGAAGCCGTGGGCCTTCAGCAGGACGCCGTCGGGCTGCGCGCCAGCCTGGACACGCTGCACGAGCTGGCCTCGAACACCGACGGCCGGGCGATCGTGGATCGCAACGACCTGGCGACCGGCATGAAGCAGATCATGCGCGACTCGAGCGGCTATTACCTGCTCGGCTACAACTCGACGCAGGCCCCCACCGACGGGAAGTTCCACTCCATCAAGGTCAGCGTCAAGCGCAAGGGCGTGGACGTGCGGGCGCGGAAGGGCTATTGGGCCTACACGGAGGAAGACGTCAAGACGGCCAGCAGCCTGGCGTCGCGGCCGGAGCCGCCCTCCGCGGTGACCACCGCGCTCGCGGAGCTGGCCGCGCCGGCGCGGGATCGCAGCGCGCGCTTCTGGATCGGCACGGCCCGCGGCGAAGGCGGCAAGACGCGCCTCACCTTCCTCTGGGAGCCCGCGCCGGTCATCCCCGGGCAGCGCGCCGAAGAGCCCGCCGCGCGCGTCGCGCTCACCGCGATCGCGCCGGACGGCCGGCCGGTGTTCCGCGGCCGGGTCCCGGCCGAGACGGCAGCGGAGCCCGCGACCGCCGCGAAGGCCACCGGCGGCGCGGCGACGTTCGACGTGCCGCCCGGACATCTCGAGTTGAAGATGGTGGTGGAGGGGAGCCGCGGCCAGGTGATCGATTCGGTCGGACGCGACCTGACGGTGCCGGATTACGCGACGGTGGAAGTGTCGTTCGGGACGCCGCGCATCTTCCGCGTCCGCGCGCTGCCCGAACTGAACGCGCTGCGCAGCAACCCCGACGCGGTCCCCACGGCCAGCCGCGAGTTCAGCCGCACCGAGCGCCTGTTCGTCCGCATCGACGCCTACGCCCCCGGCGGCGTCACGCCCGCGGTGACCGCCCGGCTCCTCAACCGCGCCGGGGAGGCGATGTCCGACGTCCCCGTCCAGACACCCGCGGGCCGTGCGTTGGACATCGATCTCCCGCTCGCCGCGCTCGCCGCCGGCGAATACGTCCTCGAGCTCACCGCCAAAACACCGTCGGGAACGGCAAAGGAGCTCATCGCCTTCCGCATGACGCGCTGACGCCGCGCGGGTTGCGGCCCGTCCGGGTGCAGGGTTGGCGGCCGCCGGAAGAGCGCGCTCAGTCAGAATCCATCGCGGACCTTGCCGGTCAGGGCCGCCAAGAACGCCAGGAGGTCACGGCGTTCCCCTGCGGAGAGATGCAGCGGCCGGATCCTGGTGTCGAGAGCCGGATTGGCCTGCCCGCCCGCATCGTAGTAGTCGATGACCTGCTCCAGTGTTGCGAAGCTGCCGTCGTGCATGTACGGCGCCGTGCCCGTCACCTGGCGAAGGCTCGGCGTCTTGAAGGCTCCACGATCGGCGGCAGCACCAGTCACCCGCGCACGTCCGTCGTCGGACAGGCGGCCGGTCCGCCACGCCACCCCAGTGTTGTGGAACCGCTCGTCGCTCAGCGTCGGGCCGGCGTGGCACGCGGTACATCCCGCCTTGCCTCGAAAAAGGCCAAGGCCCCGGATGGCGTCGCCTCCAAGCGCCCCCCGTTCTCCTCCCACGTAACGATCGAACGGAGAAGACCCAGCCACAATCGTCCGCACGTAGGAGGCGAGCGCCCTGGCGACGTCCGACAACGTCGGCTCGGCGCCGAATGCCGTGACGAAGTCCGATCGGTACTGCGCCGAGCGCGCCAGCGCCATGACCGCCTCGGGCGCCATCCCCAGTTCGGCAGGACTAAGGATTGGCTGAAGGGCTTGCTGCTCGAGCGTCGAGGCCCGCCCGTCCCAGAAGAACGACGTTCCCCACGCGCGATTGATGAGGCTGGGGACGTTCCTGCTGCCAGGTGCGCCATCCACGCCGAGGGCCACGACGCGGCCGTCCGTAAAAGCACGGCGCGGGTCGTGGCAGCCAGCGCAGGACAGCGACCCATCACGTGAAAGGCGGCGATCGTTGAACAGCTGACGCCCGAGCGCGATCTTCGCCGCCGTCGGGATGTTGCCCTCGGAGTAGGGACGAAAGAGGTCGAGTCCGAGCGGCGCTCGCGGCCTCGCAGCGGGCAGCGTCACCGTGCCGCCGAGCAGCAGCGCAACCCACAAGGGGACGTGCCGCACGCTATCTCGCTGCGCGCGTCTTCGGAATGAGGTTCGAGATGGTCCAGAGCTCTGGCTTACTCTGGGTACCGGTGAACACCAGCCGCAGACCGTCAGGGGACAGGTCCATCTTCCTGATGCCCTGCATGGTCAGATCGAGCTTGCGCGGTTCACCCCCGGAAGCAGGAAATGCCCAGATGCGCTGGCGGGATGGACCATCGTCGGCGGCCATGAGCAGGTAGCGTCCGTCCCGTGTCCAGACGCCCGCGCCCGGGGTCGGGTGCGCATAGTCTCCCCGATACAGCGTGACCGCGTCACCGCCGGAAGAGGGAAGGGTCACGACCGCGCGCGTGCCCGGCCCCTGGTTGACCATGAACGCCAGCCGGGCGCCGTCCGGCGACACGGACAGTCCAAAGAAGCCGACGGCATCGGAGACGACGCGATAGAGTTCGGATTCCTGGCCGGTCTCCAGGTCTCGCTTCACGAGGCGCAGGAGGTTCATGTTGGGGTTCGGGTCGGACGCGATCATCGTGTAGTACACCGAGCGGCCGTCCGGCGCCATCTTCAACAGGGGCCAGAGGTGCTGGTAGCCCGCTTCGAATAGCGGCGTCTCCTGTCCGGTTTCCACGTCGATGCGGCGGAACGTAACCCGTTGCGACCCGGCGTCGTTGTCGGAGACGATCAGCGATCGGCTGTCGGGGAACCACGTCGGCCCGGTCTGCGAGGCGTGGTAAGCATCGAGAAACTTCGTGGGCAGAGTGCGTTCGCTGCCGTCGGACATCGTGCGCACCACGAGTGTCCTGGATCGTCGATCCGCGCCTCTGAGAAACGCCACCAGGCGGCCATCCGGGGACCAGGACGCGCCGGAGTTGGACCCGACCAGCCGATCCGTCAATTTCACCGGCTGTTGCGTAATCCCGAGAGTCGCGGCGTCCATGCCGGCGATGAAGACATCGGTTTGGCTGTTCGGAGCACCGTAGAAATACGACCCGTCACGGCTGAAGCCTCTCCCGAAAATCGCTCCGACGTTCGGCCTGACCAGTCCCGGCACTCCACGCGCCTGGCTTCCAGTCACGCGGATCATCCACAGCCCTGGCGTGCCCGCGCGATCGCTGAGAAAGACCACCGCCTGCCCGTCTGGCGTCCACGCCGGCTGGGTATCGTTCGCCGGCCCCTGCACGAGTGCGGACTCGCCACTGCCGTCCGCCGCAATCGCGAAGATGCCGCCGTCGTTGTCGGAAGGACTCTTCGACAGGGAGTAGAGCAGCAATCGACCGTCCGGTGAGAACCCGCCGAGCTCGACATAGTGCCACCCCGTAGACTTGAGCCGGGAGAGGGAGCCCCCGGACACACCGACAAGCGCAATGTGGGAGGTCTTGTCGCCGCCGTAATCGTCCACTGCTGCCGCGATATGCCGGCCATCCGGCGACCAGACGATGTCGTGAGCAAACGCGCCGGGCAGCGGCATCAGCGCGCGCGGGTTCGAGCCGTCCACGCCGATTACCCGGATCGCACTGGCCTGTCCGATGCCGCCTTCCCAGCAGTATGCGACCTGTTTGCCGTCCGGCGACAACACCGGCCCGCTCGGCGAACTCTCGCCGGGTCTGCCCGCCGTGGTCACCAGCCGCGTCTGGCCGGTGGCCAGATCACGAATCCCGACGGCACCCGCCTGGCCTGGTTTCCAGTGGACGTAGGTCAGCAGGCGGCCATCGCTCGAAGGCCGGGCGAGCACATCGACGCCATCGCCCGTCCAGACCTGCCGCGCCACGACGGCCGCTTCCGACGGCTGGGCGGTGGGGCCACTTAGCGACGCGAGCCGCAGCTTTGCCTGCGCGGCCCGGCTCACTCTGGTCCGCATACTCCCGCACGACCTTCTCGTAGGCCGTCGACGCTTCGGCCTTGCCCAGTCGCTCGTAGCACAAGCCGAGGTGCAGCTGCGCTTTGGCTGCGATGCCGCGATCAGCGGGCGACCGCTCGACAATCGCCAGATACGCTGCAACGGCTTTGTGAAGATCTCCCTTGACCTCCTCGAGTTGGAGGGCCTCCTGGTACATGTCGGCGGCCGACCGCGCCTGCCCGATCAGGGCGGCAGTCGCCAGACAGGCGCTCAACCCCAACGCCAGCATCATCCTCATCGTCCGGCTCCTTTTGATTCCTTATCGCATGGCGCGGACATCGCGCGGTTCTCAAGATAGGCGTCCGGCGGAGCAATGTCGCAAAGACGGTGTAAAACGATGTGGGAGATCTGCAAAAGTTTCCCGAAGGTCCTCACCCGACGAACTTGTAGCCGAGTCCGTGCATGGTCAGCAGGTGCCGGGGGACGTGCGGGTTCGGCTCGACCTTCTGCCGGAGCTTGACGATGTGCGCGTCCACGGTGCGGGTGTTCGGCGCGCTGGCATAACCCCAGACCGCATTGAGCAGCGCATCGCGCGACACGACCGCGCCGCGTTGCGCGACGAAGTACCGCAGCATCTCGAACTCCTTCGGCGTCAACTCCAGAGGCTGTCCATCCTTCCGGGCCTCGTGCCTGGCGAAATTGACCATCACCCCTCCGAATTCGACAAGCTCGGGAAGTTCGTTTGTGCTGGCCGTGCGCCGCAACAGCGTCTCGATCCTGGCGACGAGCTCCGCGACGCCAAACGGCTTCTTGACGTAGTCGTCCGCTCCGAGCTTGAGACCGAGGACGATGTCCTCTTCCTGTCCCTTGGCCGTGAGCATCAGAATGGGGAGGCCCGGCCGGAGCTTCCGGAGCGCCCGGCACACGTCGTATCCGTCGCGCTTCGGCAGCATGACGTCGAGGAGCACGAGGTCCGGGTGCTGGTCAACAGCCATCCGATAGCCCTCCTCGCCGTCGCGTGCCACGACGACCTCGAAGCCGCGGGCCTCGAGGTTGAACTGCAGGCCCCGCGCCATGTCGGGTTCGTCCTCGACAATGAGGATCTTCTTCATGGTCTAACACCTGCTGCCTCTGGCGCCGCAGCTGGCGCCGTCGCGGGACCGGTCTGGACAAGGGGCAGCATCAGGGTGAAGACGCTGCCCTCGCCGACCACGCTGTTGACGTCGATTCGTCCGCCGTGCGCGTCGATCGTGTGACGGACGATGGCGAGCCCAAGGCCGCTGCCGGGTGACGGGGTGTGCTGTTTAGTCGCGATCCGATAATAGGGGTCGAAGATCCGCGCCAGCTCGCTGCGCGCCATGCCCGCACCATGATCCTCGACCGAGATGGCGGCCGCGTCGCCGCGCACCTCGACGGACAAGGCGAGGTAGCGCCGGTCCCCTGAATATTTGATGGCGTTCTGAAAAAGGTTGATGATCGCCCGCACGATCGCGTCGCGATCCATCGGGATCTGGATGGGCCCGTCGTGAATCCTGGGAACGATCTGGAATCCAAGCCGATCGAACATCGGCCGATAAGCCGCGAGCGCTTCATGCACGGCGCCCGTGAGATCGCCCGGCCTAATGCTGTACTGCTTGGTGCCGGCGTCGATGCGTCCGATGTCCAGCACGTTGTCGATGAGGTGCGTCAACCTCTCGCTTTCACGCCGGATGATGCGGTAATACTCCTGCCGTCGCGGCTCGTCACGGACGATGCCGCTTTCGAGCGTTTCCCCGAACAGCCGAATCAGGGCCAGCGGCGTTTTCAGCTCGTGGCTGACGCTCGAGACGAACTCGCTCTTCAGGCGCGAGAGCTCCGTCGCGCGCGCCGATGCGCGCAGGGTAAAGGCGACCCCGACCAGCATCACCGCGACCATGCCCACGATCAGCGTGCCGTACGCCCACCGCTCCCGGGCGACGAGTTGATCCATCGATCGCCCCCCTTCGTGAAAGAGGGCCACGTGCAGCCCTGGGACGACCGGATTGAGATCTGCCACGGCGAGTGGAATGGGGGTGGTCGTCGCTGTCAGTGCACCTCCTGGTGCCGGGACGACGGCAATCCGCAGTTGCCCGCCAAGGTCCACGGTCTTCAAGATGTCCGACAGCATCAGGCCGCGGATGTAATCGGTGCGGATTTCGTATCCGACAGTGTCGGTCGGTGTCCCCGGCGACCGAGGCCCCGCGGGGCGCGTTCCGACGAGGACGGGTTGGCCTCCGCGCTCCAGGGCCCACCGGGTCGGCACCCGCGTCAATGCCGATCCGCGCTCCGGCCCGGGCCCGAGCCTGGACTGGATACGCTCCCGGATCCACTCGGCCACCGCCACTTCCTCGGCGAGCGTGCGAGCTCGCTCCGCCAGCGGTCCGCCGGCAGGCGCGGATCGGCGCGCCCGGGCGAGGTAGTGACCATACCCATCCTGAAGGTCCCAGGGGTGTTCGACGACGTACTGAAGAAGCTGGCGGCCGCACTGAGCGCGTTCCTGGCCAAGGTCGAGCGCGTCGAATCCGTCGCCAAGCTGCAGCAACGCGATCACGGTGTACGGGAGGCCGTTCGGGGCGATGATGCCGGCCCCCTGGTCCAGGACGCTGCGGTACGCCTCGATCCCCGCCTCGAGCCGTCGCAGCTTGAACTGCGTCCGGCCGATGCGCGTCAGGAGCAGAGCGCGCGCCTCGGAGGCTGAGGGCGTCGTCAACGCGAGCCCGTGGCGGTAGCGCCGGAGCGCTTCCTCGAGATCTCCCTGCTGAAACTCCGCCGCTTCGGCGGCCTGGACGGCCGCGGCCAGACGTGGAAGGCCGGCGATCGGATCGGGCCGGCGGCGAGACCAGCCATCCACGAGGCCGCCTACGGCCAACGCCCCATCCATGCGAATCAGGAACGGCTGGTCCAACCACGGGCGACGGTCACGGAGGGTCGTCAGCCACCGGGAGACGGCGGCGGGGTCTTCGAGGTTTCTCTCGGGCAGGCTCAGATCGCTGTCCAGGTCCGACTCGAGGCGGGTGAGCTCCGCGGCCAGCCGGTCGCGGACAAGAACAGTGGTGGCGGTGTAGTTCGTGCGGAGGCTGTGCTCCCGTTCCGCCAGCGCCCGCAGGCCGACATACCCCAGCGCCAGGCCGGGCAGCAGAATCAGAAGGAAGGTAGCCAAGAGGGACGCCGAAGCCGCGCCGCGCGCCGCGCCTCGCATGGTAGCCCTACAATAACGCCGTCCGACCCGGGCCGGCTGGGAAGTATGTGAAACGGTGTCAGACTCGTGTAAAAGCTTGTTTCAGTCCCGAACCCTGAACCCTGAACCCTGAACCCCGAACCCCGAACCCCGAACCTGAACCCGGAACCCCGAACCCCGAACCCTGAACCCCGGGTGTTCACGCATACATGCCGCGCATCTTGGTCACCACCGCGACGCGGTTGATGGCCACGATGTAGGCGGCCGTGCGCAGATCGGTCTTGTACTTCACCGACGTCTTCAGGACGTCGTCGAACGCCTCGACCATCTTGGCTTCGAGCCGCTTGTTCACCTCCGCCTCTTCCCAGAAGTAGCCGTGGCGATCCTGGACCCACTCGAAGTAGGAGGTGGTCACGCCGCCGGCGTTGGCGAGGATGTCGGGGATGACGAAGATGCCGCGCTCGTGGAGGTGCTTGTGCGCATCGGGCGTCGTCGGGCCGTTGGCGCCTTCGGCGACGATCCTGGCGCGGATGCCGGGGGCATTCTCCATGGTGATCTGGTTTTCCATGGCGGCCGGCACCAGCACCTCGACGTCGAGGCCGAAGAGCTGATCGTTCTCGAGCGGCTCACCGCCGGTGAAGCCGTCGATGGTCTTGTGCTGGCGGGAGTAGTCCAGCATCTGTTCGATGTCGAGCCCCTTCTCGTTGTAGACGCCCCCCTTCCAGTCGGTGACGGCGACGATGCGGGCGCCGATTTTCGAGAGGAGATCGGCGGAGACCGAGCCGACGTTGCCGAAGCCCTGGACGGCGACGCGGGCGCCCTTGATGTCGAAGCCGAGATGCCTGGCCGCCTCGCGGGTCACGATCATGACGCCGCGCCCGGTGGCCTCGCGCCGCCCGAGCGAGCCGCCCATCTCGATCGGCTTGCCGGTGACCACCGCCGTCGAGGTGTGGCCGACGTGCATGCTGTAGGTGTCCATCACCCACGCCATGACCTGGTCGTTGGTGTTGACGTCCGGCGCCGGCACGTCCTTCTCGGGCCCGATGGCGTCGATGATCTCGGCGATGTAGCGGCGCGTCAGCGCTTCCAGCTCGCGCCGTGACATCCGCGTCGGATCGCAGATCACGCCCCCCTTGCCGCCGCCGAACGGCACGTGCGCGACCGCGCACTTCCACGTCATCCACGCCGCCAGCGCCGTCACTTCGTCGAGGGTGACGTCGGGGTGATAGCGGATGCCCCCCTTGGCGGGCCCGAGCGTGATGTTGTACTGGACCCGGTAGCCGGTGAACACCTCGATCTCGCCGTTGTCCATCTGGATCGGGCACGACACCATGATCTGCCGCTTCGGATGGGTGAGGATTTTCCAGATGCCGGGGTCGAGGCCCAGTAGCCGCGCCGCGCCATCGAACTCCTGGAGCATTGCGTTGAAGATGCTGCCGCCTGCCTCCATGGGACTCCTGAACTGAATGGGTGACGCCGACGCGGCGGCCCTCGGACAACAGGGCAACGTACCCCTCGCGAACGAACCAAGTCAAGCCGCGCCCCCGGCCCCGCCGGCCCCGTGAGCGCTCCCGGCGGCGATCGCCAGGAGTGTCAGCCTGTGCACTAAAGTGGAGCATACTGCCGGAGGGCTAGCCATCAGAAGACGACGGCAAGTGTCTGATTCTTAACGGAATGTCGGCATATGGATGGGGTGGAGTCGAGCTTGCTCCATGGGCCTGCGGAGGATTGTCACCCATGGTTATCGTCAAGCGCGCGCTCCTGCTGTCCCTGTCCCTCGGCCTGGCCCTGTCCACGCTGGTCTCGGCTGCGGAGTCGAAATCGGCATCGGACGAGAAAGCGGAAGCGCAGTCGGACGCCTCCAAGAATTCCGGACCGGTCGTCATCCTCGGCACGCTCTCCGACCGGGCTCACGGCACGGTGACGATCCGCGGGGTCGGGTTTGGCGATCGAGCCGCGCAGGTCTGGTGCCAGAACTATCTGATGACGATCATCAGCTGGACCGATCAGGAGATCGTCGTCCACCTGCCGGACGCGACGCCCGATGGCAGCTATCTGCTCACCGTCATCCGCGGCCAGGGATCCAAGGATCGCGACGTCTTCGACATGGCCCTCCAGGGACAGGCCGGCGGTAGCGCGGGCCCGAAGGGAGACAAGGGGGACGTCGGGCCGCAGGGGGAGCCGGGCCCGGCCGGGTCGAACGGCGAAACTGGTCCGATGGGGCCCAAAGGAGACGCTGGCGCGGCCGGCGCCAAGGGAGACGTCGGCGTCGCTGGACCCAAGGGAGACGCGGGGCTGACCGGCCCGAAGGGGGACCTCGGGCCCGCGGGCGTGAGGGGAGAAGTTGGTCCGACCGGCGCCGCTGGCCCGAAGGGTGATCCTGGGGTCGCGGGCCCCGTCGGGCCGACGGGGGAGACCGGTGCTGCCGGGCCCAAAGGTGAAACCGGCGCGACCGGCGCGCAGGGAGAAGCGGGGGTCATGGGCCCGCAGGGTTCGCCGGGCGCGGATGGCGCCCCAGGCGCGGTCGGGCCCGCAGGCCCCCAGGGCGCGATGGGCCCGCAGGGTCTGATCGGGCCGGCAGGTCTCCAGGGTGTCGCGGGGCCGGAAGGGCCGGCGGGTCCGCAGGGCGCGCCCGGCGCGACGGGTCAGACGGGCGGAACCGGTGCCGTTGGGCCGATGGGACCCATGGGGCCGATGGGCCTGATGGGCCCGGCGGGTCCGCAGGGCACGCCCGGCGTCAGCGGCTACGAGCAGCTCGCCACGCCGCTCACGACCGTGTCCATCAATGGTAACCAGACGACGACGCTGACGGCGACCTGCCCGGCGGGGAAGATCGCGATCGGCGGCGGCTTCGACTACAGCGGCAACGTCGCGCCGCTGTCGACCGTGGCCTCGTTCCCGTCGGCAGCCGACACCTGGACGGTCAAGGTCCGGCTCAGCCAGGTCTCGGCCGCGTCGTTTCAGGGGCGTGTCTACGTGACCTGCGTCACGCAGTGAGGCCGCTTCGGGGGAGCTGCTGGCGCAGCTCCCCTGAACGCAGCTACTGGCGCGCGAGATGCGTAGCCCCCTCGCCTATAATGCGGAGAGATGAAAGCGGCTGCCGCGCGCACGGACCGGGAACGATGGGCACGCGACGTGCTCGAGCCGGCCCTCGCCCGCGCCCCCGAGCGCGACGGCCCCTTCACCACCATCTCCGGGCGTCCCATTGCCCGCCTCTACACGCCGGAGGATCTCCCCGGCTTCGATGACGCTCGCGACCTGCGCGATCCCGGCGAGTTCCCCTATACCCGTGGCATCCATCCCTCCGGCTATCGCGGCAAGCTCTGGACGATGCGGCAGTTTGCCGGGTTCGGGACGCCTGAGGAGACCAACGCCCGCTACAAGGCGCTGCTGGCCGCCGGCGGCACCGGCCTGAGCGTCGCGTTCGACCTGCCGACGCTGATGGGCCGCGATCCGGATCATCCGCTGTCGCTCGGCGAAGTCGGCAAGTGCGGCGTCAGCGTGATGTCGCTGGCCGACATGGAGCGGCTCTTCGACGGCATTCCCGTCGGCGCCATCACCACGTCGATGACCATCAATTCTCCGGCGCCGATGCTCTTTGCGATGTACCTGGTGGTGGCCGAGCAGCAGGGGGCCGACTGGCGCACGCTGTCGGGCACGATCCAGAACGACATCCTCAAGGAGTTCATCGCCCAGAAGGAGTACATCTATCCGCCGCGGCCGTCGATGCGGCTGATCACGGACATCTTCGCCTTCTGCTCGAAGGCGGCGCCGCGCTGGAACACCGTCTCGGTCAGCGGCTATCACATCCGCGAAGCGGGCTCGACGGCGCTCCAGGAGTTGGCCTTCACGCTGCGCGACGGTATCGAGTACGTCCAGTACGGCGTCGACGCCGGCCTCGAGGTCGACGACTTCGCGCCGCGGATGTCCTTCTTCTTCAACTCGCACAGCGACTTCTTCGAGGAGATCGCCAAGTTCCGCGCCGCCCGGACCCTGTGGGCGCACGTCATGCGCGACCGCTTCGGCGCCAGGAGCGAACGGTCCTGGAAGCTGCGCTTCCACACCCAGACCGCGGGCGTGTCGCTGACCGCGCAGCAGCCCTACAACAACGTCGTCCGCACCGCGATCCAGGCGCTCGCCGGCGTCCTCGGCGGCACCAACTCGCTGCACACCAATTCGCTCGACGAAGCGCTGGCGCTGCCCACCGAGGCCGCGGCGACGCTGGCGCTGCGCACCCAGCAGATCATCGCCCACGAGAGCGGCCTTGCCGACGTCGTCGATCCGCTCGGTGGATCGTATTTCGTCGAACGGCTGACGCTCGACATGGAGCGCGAAGCGCGCGAGTATTTCGACACCATCGACGCGATGGGCGGGATGGTGGAGGCGATCGAGCAGGGCTTTCCCCAGCGCGAGGTCGCCGAGGCGTCCTACCGCTTCCAGCAGGCCTTCGAAAAGCGCGAGAAGATCATGGTGGGGGTCAACGCCTACGCGCAGCCCGATGAGCCGCCGTTCCCGATTCTTTACATCGACGATACCGCCGCGACCACCCAGCTGGCGCGGCTGGAAGGCCTGAAGCGCCGCCGCGACAACGACCGCGTCCGCCGCAGCCTCGACGCGCTGCAGACGGCCGCGCGCGGCCGCGACAATACGATGTATGCGCTGCTCGACTGTGCCCGGGCCTACGCCACCGTCGGCGAGATGTGCGACGCGCTCCGCGAGGTCTGGGGCGAGTACCAGGAAGAGGCGGTGATCTGAGAAAGGCGTTCGCGCTTCCCGCCTCCGGCTTCCAGCTGGCAGCTGGCAACTGGCGACTGGAAACTGGAAACTGGAAACTGGAGTCATGGCCAAAATTCGCGTCGTTATTGCCAAGCCCGGGCTCGACGGGCATGATCGCGGGGCCAAGGTCATCGCCCGGGCCCTCCGAGATGCCGGCATGGAGGTCATCTATATGGGGCTGCGCCAGACCCCCGAGATGATCGTCGCCGCCGCGCTTCAGGAGGACGCCGACGTCATCGGGCTGTCGATCCTCTCGGGTGCTCACATGCACATCTGCCCGCGGGTGATGCAACTGCTCAAGGAGAAAGGGCTGGACGACGTGCTCGTGGTCATCGGCGGCATCATCCCCGACGTCGACGTGCCGGTGCTCGAGGCCGCGGGCGTGAAGGGTATCTTCCTGCCCGGCACGCCGATGCAGGTCATCATCGATTTCATCGCGGGACACGTCCGGACCCGCACGGAACAGGTCTGATCCGACATGCCTTATAAGCTCCTGCTCGCCGACGACAGCGTCACCATCCAGCGCGTCATCGAGCTGACGTTCGCCGACGAAGACATCCAGGTCCTGGCCGTCGGCGATGGCAAGAAGGCCATCGCCAGCATCCAGTCCGACCATCCCGACATCGTCCTCGCCGACGTCGGCATGCCGGAGCGCGATGGCTACGAAGTGGCCTCGTTCGTCAAGACCACGGCCGAGTTCGCCCACATCCCCGTGCTGCTGCTGACCGGGGCGTTCGAGCCGATAGACGAGGCCCGCGCCAAGTCGGTCGGCTGCGACGGCGTGCTGGTGAAGCCGTTCGAGCCGCAGATGGTCATCAACCGCGTCAAGGATCTGCTGGCGGGCCGCCGCTCGCCCGGGCCGTCGAGCGCCGTGCCGTCGGGCGCGGCTGTCGGCTCTCAACGACCGGCGGACACCCGCGGCGTCGCGTCGGCTCCAACCGCCGCGCCTGCCGGATCGCTGGAGGACTACTTCGATCGGCTCGACGCCGCCTTCGCGACCATGGAGGGGCCGTCGGCGCCTGCCGTCCCGGAGCCGCCGCAGGCGCCGCCCGGGATGAGGGCGCACAGCGAACCGCCGCCCCAGACCTCCGCGCCGGCTGCGTTTTCCCAGCCGGCGTCCCTGCCGCACGGGATCGCGGACTGGGATCCGGACCTGAGCGGCGACCCGGCCAAGCCCGCGGCCATCGAGCCGCCGACCGCCCCCGCCAGCCAGCCACCGGCGCCATACGTATCCGCGCCCTACCACAGCGCGAACGCGACACCCCAACCGCACGCGCCCGGCCCTTTCGCGGCGAACCCGTCGCCGGTGCCGGCGGAGACCGCCGTTCAGCCGCCGCCGCGCCCGCAGCCCGCGCCGTCGTCGACACCCAGGGCGGCGTCGGCGGCGTCGCACGCAGCTCCCGCGGCCCAGGCGCCCGCGGCCATCCAGCCGGCGTCCGCGCCCCCGGCGCCGACGCTCGCGGAGGCGTTTGCCGCCCTGCTGTCGGCCGAGCAGGCCCGTCCGATAGCGGCGTCCGGGCTCGGCACCGTGCCCGACAGCGCCGTCGAGGAGATCGTCCAGCGGGTCGTCGCCCGGATGGCCGACACGGCCGTGCGGGAGACGGTCGTGGACGTCGCCGAGCGGCTGGTTCGTGAGGAAATCGAGCGGATCAAGAGCGCCTGAGGCCGCGGCGGGGCGCTCCGGGCGCCGCTATTTGACGATCCGCCCGGCGGCACCGTGAGGTACCATCAGCGTTCATGCCAGATGGGCTTCTGAAGTCTTCCATTGCCGTTCCCGACAAGCCGGCGCTCGAGGGGCTCGAGCAGAAGTGGATGGCGCGCTGGGACGCCGACGCCACCTACCGCTTCGATCGCAGTCGCACCCGCGGCGAGGTCTACTCGGTCGATACGCCGCCGCCCACCGTCAGCGGGTCGCTCCACGTCGGCCACGTCTTTTCCTACACCCACACCGACGTCGTCGCCCGTTTCCAGCGCATGCGCGGCAAGGCCGTGTTCTACCCGATGGGCTGGGACGACAACGGCCTGCCGACCGAGCGGCGCGTCCAGAACTACTTCGGCGTCCGCTGCGATCCGTCGCTGCCGTACGATCCGGCTTTCGTCGCCCCGGAGAAGCCGCCCAAGCAGGCGATCTCGGTGTCGCGCCCGAACTTCATCGAGCTCTGCGAGCGGCTGACCGCCGAGGACGAGAAAGTCTTCGAGCACCTGTGGCGCTACCTCGGGCTGTCGGTCGACTGGCAGATGACCTACGCCACCATCGGCCGGCGGGCCCAGCGCATCTCGCAGCTCTCCTTCCTCCGCCTGCTCCAGCGGCAGCTCGCCTATCAGATCGAAGCGCCGACGCTCTGGGACGTCGACTTCCGCACCGCCGTCGCCCAGGCCGAGCTCGAGGACCGCGAACAGCCGGGCGCCTACCATCGCATCCGCTTCGCGGTCGCCGGGGGCGGCGGCGCGGCCCACATCGACATCGACACCACCCGGCCCGAGCTCATCCCCGCCTGCGTGGCGCTGGTCGCGCATCCCGACGACGAGCGCTACCAGCCGCTGTTTGGCAGGGAGGTCGTCACGCCGCTGTTCGGCGTCAAGGTGCCGGTCCGCGCGCACGCGCTCGCCGACCCCGAGAAGGGCACCGGCGCCGCGATGATCTGCACGTTCGGCGACGTCACCGACGTGGTCTGGTGGCGCGAGCTCGGGCTGCCGGTGCGATCCGTGATCCAGCCGAACGGCGCCCTCAGGCCGGTGCGCTTCGGCGACACCGGCTGGGAATCGTCCGACGCGTCCCGCGCGCAGCAGCACTACGACCAGCTCGCGGGCCTCTCCGCCGTCAAGGCCCGCACCCGCATCGTCGAGCAGCTCAAGGAGGCAGGCGATCTCCTGGGCGAGCCGCGGGCGATTACCCACGCCGTGAAGTTCTACGAGAAGGGCGATCGGCCGCTGGAAATCCTGACCAGCCGGCAGTGGTTCATCAAGACCATGGACCACCGCGACGAGCTGCTGGCGCGCGGCCGCGAGCTGCAGTGGCACCCGCCCTACATGCAGGCCCGCTTCGAGAACTGGGTGAACGGCCTGGCCGGAGACTGGTGTGTGAGCCGCCAGCGCTTCTTCGGCGTCCCCTTCCCGCTCTGGTACACGGTCCGCGCCGACGGCTCGATTGATTACGACGCGCGCCTGCTGCCGACGGAAGACCGCCTGCCGCTGGATCCGTCGACCGACGTCCCGGAGGGCTATCGTCCGGACCAGCGCAATCAGCCAGGCGGGTTCGCCGGGGATCCGGACGTGATGGACACCTGGGCGACGTCGTCGCTGACGCCGCAGATCGCCGCCCGCTGGGAGGAGGATCCGGACCTCTTCGCGCGCGTCTTCCCGATGGACGTGCGCCCCCAGGCCCACGACATCATCCGCACCTGGCTCTTCGACACGGTGCTGCGGTCGCATTTCGACTTCGCCGCGCTGCCCTGGAAGCACGCCGCCATCTCCGGCTGGGTCCTCGATCCGGATCGCAAGAAGATGTCGAAGTCGAAGGGCAACGTGGTCACGCCAATGGGCCTGCTCGAGGAGCACGGCTCCGACGGCGTCCGCTACTGGGCCGCCAGCGGCCGGTCCGGGACCGACACGGCGTTCGATCCCGGGCAGATGAAGGTCGGCCGGCGGCTGGCGATCAAGCTGCTCAACGCCTCGAAGTTCGTGCTCGCCAACCAGGCGGCACCCGGTCCGGTCACCGCCGCGGTCGATCGCGGCCTGCTGGCGTCGCTGGCCGTTATCGTCCGCGAATCCACCGAGGACCTCGAGCAGTACCATTACACCCGCGTCCTCGAGCGGACCGAGTCGTTCTTCTGGTCCTTCTGCGACGACTATCTCGAGCTGGTGAAGGGCCGCCGCTACGGCGACCAGGGGCCGGAGCTCGCGGCGTCCGCGAACGGCGCCCTGCTGGCGGCGCTCTCGACGATGCTGCGGCTGTTTGCGCCGTTCCTGCCGTTCGTCACCGAAGAGGTCTGGTCCTGGTGGCATGAGGGCTCGGTGCACCGATCGGCGTGGCCGACGGCGGAGGAGGTGCTCGCCCCCTGCGGCGGTGCGACCGACGCCCGCGGCGTGGAGGCCCTGCAGTTCGCGGCGGGGGTGCTCGGTGCGATCCGGAAGAAGAAGTCCGAAGAGCAGCGTCCCCTCAAGACGCCGGTCGCTGTCGCGGTCGTGCGCGCCCCGGCGGCGCTGCTGGCGCTGCTCCCGGACGTCGAAGCCGACCTTCGCGCCTCCGGGCTGATTCAGCGGTTGGAGACCGCCGAGGCGGCGGCGCTCGAGGTCGATGTCACCCTTGCGGTCGCGGAGCCGGCAGCACCCGCCGGGGAGCCGCGGCCGTGAAGTCCGTGCCGTTCGCTCCGCTCGAGCCGGGACTCTACCGGGAAACGCTCCGGCGGGCGCTCGCGGAAGATCTCGGGTGGGGAGACGTGACCACCGAGGGAACGGTGGATCCCTCGCTGCGCGCCAGGGGCATCATCATCGCCAAGTCGGACTGCGTCATCGCCGGGCTCGAGGTCGCGGCGGAGGCGTTCCGGCAGCTCGACCCCGGCGCCGTCTTCACGTCGCTGCGCGGCGACGGGGACCGCTGCGCTCCAGGCACCATCGTCGCGGAGGTGCGCGGCTCCGCCGCCGACATGCTGACGGCCGAGCGCACGGCGCTCAACTTTCTCCAGCGCCTGTCCGGCATCGCGACGCTGACCCGCAGCTTCGTCGACGCGGCCGCCGGCCGCATCACGATTCTCGATACCCGGAAGACCACTCCGACGCTGCGTGCGCTGGAGAAGTACGCGGTGCGCGCCGGCGGCGGCACCAATCATCGCGGCGGTCTGGACGACGGCATCCTGATCAAGGACAACCACATCAGGCTCGGCGGCGGTGTCGGTGCGACCGTGCAGAAGATGAAGGCGGCCGGCCACGAGATGGCGGTCGAGATCGAAGCACAATCGCTCGACCAGGTGGACGAGGCCATCGCGGCCGGCGCCGACGTCATTCTGCTCGACAACCTGTCGATCGAGGACGTCAGGGAGGCGGTCCGCCGGATTGGTGGGCGGGCCAAGATCGAACTGTCCGGCGGCGTCACCCTGGCGCGGATTCCCGAGCTGGCCGCCACCGGCGCCGACTACGTCTCGGTCGGGGCGCTGACCCATTCCGCTCCGGCGGCCGATCTGAGCTTCGAGCTCGAGCTGGACGCGCCGCCGGCGGCGGCAGACCATCCGGGCTCGACCACAGCGGATGTCTGAGCCGCTGCCCGACGATTTCGCCGAGGCGATGGCCGCCCGGCGCGTGCGCCTCGGCGCCTTCGGGATGCCGATCCATTACTTTCCGGAGACCGGCTCGACCAACGACGTCGCCGCCGCGCTGGCCGAGGCGGGCGCGCCCGAAGGGACGACGGTCGTGGCCTCGGCGCAGACCTCCGGCCGCGGCCGCTTCGGCCGGACCTGGTTCTCCCCTCCGGGCGCCGGGCTCTACGTCTCGGTCGTCTGCCGCAATCCCGCGGTCGCGCCGCTGCTGACGCTGGCCGGCGGGGTCGCGGTGGCTGACGGCGTCCGCGCCGCGACCGGGCTGCCGGTGCAGATCAAGTGGCCGAACGACATCGTCGTCTACTCGGGCCGGCCGCCGCGCCGGCGCAAGCTCGCGGGGGTGCTGGCCGAGGCCTCGTCCGCGGCCGACGGGCTGCATCACGTCATCCTCGGTTTTGGCGTCAACCTGCGCTCCGCGGCGTATCCGCCGGCGCTGGTATCGAGCGCGACGTCGATAGAGACCGAGCTTGGACGGGTCCCCGACGGCGGCGCGGTGCTGGCCGAGACTCTCGCCGCGCTCGCCGCGCGCGTCGCCGAGCTCGGCGCCGGCCGCCCGGGGCCACTGTTGCAGCGATGGCGCAGCCTGGCCCCCTCGGCGATCGGCACCAAGGTCGCCTGGGACACCCCGAGCGGACCGATCGGCGGCATCGCGGCGGGGCTGGCGGACGACGGCGCGCTGCTGGTGCACGTCGGCGATCGCGTCGAGCGCATCATTTCGGGAGAACTCCGGTGGGGCTGAGGCGCGAGGCGCGAGGCCGCCGCCGGAACGAGGACACATGCTCTTAGCGATCGACGTCGGCAACACCAACATCGTCCTCGGCGTCTTCGACGGGGAGCGGCTCGCGGAGAGCTGGCGGCTCGCGACGATGCGCGAGCGGACGGCGGATGAAGTCGGGATTCTGGTGACGCACCTCTTCGAGCGGAGCCGCATCCCGCTGGAGCGCGTTGACGGCATCATCCTCTCCTCGGTGGTGCCGCCGCTGACCCGGACGATGGAGGAGATGGGGGAGCGCTTCTTTCAGCGGACGCCGCTGACGGTCGATCCCGGTAGCAACACCGGCATGCCGGTGCTCTACACCCCGGCCTCGGATGTCGGCGCCGACCGCGTCGTCAACGCGGTCGCGGCCTACGAGGCCTACGGGCGTGCGGCGGCGACGCCGGTGGTGGTCGTCGACTTCGGCACCGCCACGACATTCGATGCCATCTCCGGAGCGGGCGAGTACATCGGCGGCGTCATCTGCCCGGGCATCGGCATTTCCGCCGACGCGTTGTTCCAGCGCGCCGCCCGCCTGCCGCGGGTGGATGTCCGCAAGCCGGCCTCGGTGATCGGCCGGACCACCGTCACCTCGATGCAGTCGGGGCTCTTCTTCGGCTACGTCGCGATGGTCGACGGCATCGTCGCGCGCATGCGCACCGAGCTCGAGAAGGGCGATCGCGCCGCCTGCATCGCCACCGGCGGGATGGCCTCGATTATTGCCGGGGAGAGCGTCGCCATCGAGCGGGTCGACCCAGACCTCACGCTTCAAGGGCTGCGGATCATCTGGGCGCGCAACCACGAACAGCACGGATGACGATGGAGACTGCGGAGTACTGCCGCGAAATCGAAGCCTATCTCTGCCGCAGCAACGAAGGACATCTGGTGCGGATCGTCGGCCCGGCGTTCGAGCGCGTCTGCGGCTGGGCGGAACAGGGGATACCGCTGAAGCTGGTCTATCGCGGCATCGACCAGTACTGCGAGCGCTATCACGCCCGCGGGCCGCGCCGGCGTCCGGTGCGGATCGAGTTTTGCGAGGCGGACATCCTCGATCTGTTCGATGCCTGGCGGCGCGCCGTCGGCGTGTCCGGCGGGGACGCCACCGGCGAGGCGCCGCCCGAGACCACGGAGCCGGTGTCGCGCAAGCCGGCGCTGACCGCGCACATCGAGCGGGCGATCGCGCGCCTCGTCACCCTGCGGTGCACGCCGGTCCGGCCGGTGGTGCTGGACGCGATGATCGACGAGGTGGTGCGCGAGCTCGAGCAGATGCAGGCGCGGGCGCGGCAGATCCGCGGCGAGGCGCGCGAGCGGCTGGTGGACGAGCTGGCCCGGATCGATCGCCGTGTCATCGACGCATCGAGCGCGGCCATCGACGAGACCGCGGCACGCGAGCTGAGGCGCGAGGCGGAAGCCGAGCTGGCGCCGTTCGGATCCAGGCTGGCGCCCGAGGCCCGGGCGCGCGCCGCCGCCGCGGCGTTCGAGCGGCTGGTGCGGGAGACCCTCGGCGTGCCGGTGATTGCCTACGAATGAACAAGACAGCACGCGGCGGGTCCGGCACCGGCACGACCCTCAAGCCCGGCGATCTCCTGGCCCTGACGATCGAGAAGCCGGTGCCGGGAGGACGGATGATTGCCCGCCACGACGGCCAGGTTGTGCTGGTCGCGGGCGCCATTCCCGGCGAGCGCGTCGAGGCGCGCATCGAGCGCGTCGAGAAGCGGCTGGCGTTCGCCGCGGTGACGACGGTGATCGAGCCGTCGGCCGATCGGCGTGATCGCTCGTTCGACCACGCCTGCGGCGGCTGCGGCTACGCGCACATCGCCTATGAGCGGCAGCTTGCGTTGAAGGGGGAGGTCATCGCCGATGCCTTCGCGCGCATCGGCCGGACCGCTGTTCCCGGGCCGGTGTCCGTGACTGCCTCACCCGAACAGGGCTACCGCATGCGCGCCAGACTGCACGTCGAGGACCGACGCGCCGGGTTCTTCCGCGAGGGGACACATCAGCTGTGCGATCCGGGCCCGACCGGACAGCTCTCCGAAGGCGCGCTGGCCGCAGTCCCGGCGATGCTGGCGGCGCTCGGGAGCGGCGCCGGAGCGGTCGCGGCGATCGAGGTCAGCGAGAACATCGACGGCCGCGAGCGGGCGATGCACCTCGAGCTGCGCAGCGGGGACGCGCTGCCGCCGGAGGCCCTGGCCGCTGCCGTCGCCGCGGCTGGCCTCACCGGCTGCAGCGCGCGCGCGTCGAGCGGCGCGTTCAGCCAGTCCGGCG